>JBDTMS010000037.1:0-12998 GCA_039934195.1 Betaproteobacteria bacterium | reverse complement strand
GGCACGATGTCGATGCCGCGGCACAGCGACGCCTGCGTCTTGATCTGCTCGTAGTGCGTCCCGGCGTGCTCCATGTCCATCAGCAGAAATTCGGCGCCGGCCGATTTCGCGATCTGCGGCAATCCGGGGACCAGGAATTCCCAACCGAAAGTGCCGAACACCGGCTGGCCTGAAAGGAGCTTTTTCTTGACTGGATTTTCGCGCATTGCCATTGCACTCTCTAGCGTTGGTGACGATACGAATAACCGTTGCGCAATCTCAGCTTCTACATCGATGCCGTGAAGGCGCCGTCCACGCTCAAGATGTGACCGTTGACGAACGACGCTTCATCCGATGCGAGAAACACCGCAGGCGGCCCGATCTCATCTAATTGTCCCCAGCGCCCGGCCGGCGTGCGTTTGCACACCCAGTCGTTGAACTCGACATTTTGAATCAGCGCGGTGTTCATCTCCGTTGCGAAGTAACCCGGCGCGATCGCATTCACGGTGATGTTATGCGGCGCCAACTCGACCGCGAGCTCGCGCGTGAGCGCATGCACGGCGCCCTTGCTGGCGACGTACGCAGAAATTGTGGGACGCGCGAGAATGGCGCTGGCCGAGCCGGTCATGATGATGCGGCCGGCCTTGCGCGGAATCATCACCCGCGCAGCAGCGCGCGCCAGCGCCCAGACGGCAGTGAGATTGGTGTCGAGCACGCGCTGAAAATCCTGCGTCTCGAATTCGCTGATCGGCTTGCGATGCTGGATGCCGGCGTTGGCAACCAGAATGTCGAAGCGCCCGTGGCGTTTGACGGCACCTTCGATGCAGGCATCGCGCGCTTTCTCGTCGGTGACATCGAATGCGGCGACTTCGCCGTTTAGCCCGGCTTTCGCCAGCTCATCGACGCGCGGTTGCAGCGACGCCGCGTCGCGGCCATTGACCAGCACGGTCGCACCGGCTTGTGCGAGTGCGCGCGCCATTGCCCAGCCCAGACCGCGAGACGCGCCCGTTACGAGCGCAACTTTGCCGTTTAGTGAGAACACTGGTCTCCCCCTTCTAATATTTATCTTGATGCGGCGCGATGGACCGGCGCCGACTGGTGCTAACCGCCGAGTGATGCTGACCGCGGCTGTCTGAATAACCCGGACGATGTCTAAATAATACGTCATCCGGGCGCACGACGGGCGCGCACAGCGCCCTGCGATTCGCGTACAGTGCGCGCCATCCATAATCTGCGACATGCGCAAAGCTCTCAAGTCGTTGCTTGCCAGCTTGCAGCGACATCCCGCGGCGCTGAGCCGGTGACGTGCGAGCATGCAGCACGAATTCGAACACCGACACGAGATGGCCCAACGGAAGAAATCGCCCCAGGCCCAACGGAAGAAAGCGGCTCAGCCCCAACGCAAGAAAGCGCCTCAGCTCCAACGCAAAAAAGCGCCACAGCCCTATGCGTTAAGCAAGCGCGCGAGATTCTGGTTGAACGTGATTGCCCGCTGCGGCTACGTCGCCAAGGCCGTCGTATACGCGATCGCCGGCTACGTCGCAGTGCTCTACGCATTCAAACTACACAAGGGCGCGGAGGGCTCGAGCGCCGCGCTGCTTACCGTCCGCGCGCAACGTGACGGTACGATTCTGCTCGCAGTCCTGGCGGCCGGGCTCGCGGCGTATGCGGTGTGGCGCATCGCGCAGGCGGTGTACGACACGGATCGCCGAGGCTCCGGCATCGGCGGCTTGGCGGTCCGCGCCGGATCGGTGTTCGTTGGGCTGGGTTACGCGGGACTGACGTTCTCGGCGGTGCGGTTGCTGCTGGGCGGACGCGGAACCAGCGATGATGCGCAAGCGCAGAGCTGGACTGCGGCTTTGCTCGCACAGCCGTTCGGCCGCTGGCTTGTCGCGGCGATCGGCGCCGGTTTTTTTGTCGCCGGCCTGTGCGGCATCTTCAATACACTGCGCCCGCGCTTCTTGCATGAGCTCGACCTGAAGAAGATGGGTTCGAGGATCAGAAAGGTAGCGACCCGGCTAGGCCAGGCAGGGCGTGCGGCGCTAGGGCTGGTGAATTCGGTCATCGGAGTTTTCCTTCTGGAAGCCGCTTCTCGCGGCGACGCGCGCGAGGCACGCGGCGTAACCGGAGCGCTGCGCTTGCTCGATCGCCGATTCGGGCGCTGGCTGGTCGGGATCATCGGCGTCGGACTGTTGGCCTACGCGCTATATCTGACGCTATTGGCGTCTATCGGCGCACGGTGAAGCGTTAGCGACACGCCACAACACGGTGAAGCGTTAGCGGCACCGCCACAACACGGTGAAGCATTAGCTACACGCCACAACACCGTGAAGCGCTAGCGACGCCGCCACTACAAGGTGAAGCGATAGCGACAGCGCCACAATGTCGATCGACGCGCAAGCGTCTGCGATAGCAGCGCTCGCGTCCTTGCGCGACTGATTCCGGCTATCGCGTGCCGGCGACTATTACCGCAGTGGATTGCAGTCGCACCGCCCCGTCGCGCATCGATTTGCGTGCCAAATCGAGAACCTCGCTCCTGATCTTCGGACGCGTGGCGTCGTCGGCCTTCGCGAGCCCGGCGACTACCGGCGCTGCGACATCGTTCATAAATTCCCAGTATTGCTCCGGGGTCTCGAGAACGACCTCGCTGGAGATCTCTTCCTCCACGACATCGCGCAGGCCCGCCTCGGCAAACACATCACGCATGAACCCTTTCGGCGCGCAGCGAAACAGTCCCGGCGAGCCCGGCGGCGGCGCCGGCATCTCAACGTTGCGACCGATCGCGCCCATAATCGTCGTCGCCCAGGGATTCTTCTCCGGCACGCCCCACACGGCAGCCGAGACCCGTGCGCCCGGCTTTGCCACACGCGTGAGCTCACGTGCGGACAGCGCGACGTCGGGAAAGAACATGAAGCCGAAGCGGCACAACACTGCATCGAAACTCGCGTCGGAGAACGGCAGTGCGCCGGCGTCGGCGACACGCGTGTCGAGATTGGTCACGCCGCGGCGCGCCGCGTTCTCGGCTGCGACGGCGAGCATTCGCTCAGCGAGATCGGTAACCGTTACGCGACCGCGCGGAACCAGCTGCGCCGCGGTGAGGCCAGGCTCGCCGGTGCCGGCGGCGACGTCGAGAACGTTCGAGTCCTGTTTCAGATCCGCATGCCGGATCATCGCCTGACCGAATGGACCAAGCCAAGTAAGCACCATCGCGTCCCACTTTTTCCAGCCTGCGGAGAAGCGGTCCCACGTATCGCGCTGATGGTCGCGGATTTGGTCGAGGTTCGATGCCATGCATGGCCTCCGCTGAGGTGGTTGTTTCCAAGATGCGGCGATTGCAAGTTCGAAAGGATGGACTCGATTCGATCGGGTCGCAACTGGCCCGCCGCACAATGCATCTGGAATACCGAAAATTCGTGTGTGCTTTTGTATCGTCCGCTGCATTCGCCCAAACGCGTCTCACTGGACGCTCGCCCGCTTCTTCGAGATCGCTGCGTTACGCTGATTGAACGCGCGCGAACACCGCTCGTCGGTGACCGGCGGTGGTGCACTCGCGATTCGATCGCGCGGAACGCAAAAAACAACTGCACTTTTACGTCAGCCATGTCGTCCTCGAAAAACAAATTCGTGCGAACGCTTCGCGGCGTTCTCGCATCGCACGTGATTCGCCATCTGGCGCGGGATTGCGAGCGGTTCGTTCACGCGCAAGTGGTGCATTGCGCGGCGCTGTCGCCGCGATCTGCGCGTGGACGCGTACGTCAGCGGCGACACTTTCGCTCAAATGCACCGCGCGCGATCGCACGCGCTGGATCGCGACGCGAGCAATCCCGCAGTCTCTATCCAACTGTTAGCAAGCGATAAACGTTTCGCGCAACGTATCTCGTCGCCGGCGCCGCGCGATTCGTGGAGTGCTTCGTGCATGGCATGCACCCGCTGCCGTCGCAACGCGCGCCGCAGCTTCGCTCTACCTCTTTCGCACTTACTCCGAGGGCATAAGAACCTTTGCGGGTTGTCGCCGATCGCTTGATCGCGTGCCGCTCGCGCCATTAACTAACGGGGAGAATTATTTTGAAACTAGCAAACATCGCCATCGCATTGCTTGCCCTGCTCGTCCTCGCCACGCCGTTTTACGCGCGCGGTCAAACGACCAATGGTATTTGGGCAAACGCAAAGGAGCTCTCCACGCTGCCGATGACCGGCCCGGCGTGGATTGCGTTGAAGGCACGTGCCGACGCGGACCCGGGGCTGCCTCTGCTCAACGACCAGAAGCAGATGAATAACGTCTACGTGCTTGCCAAAGCGCTCGTGTTCGCACGCACCGGCGACCAGCGCTATCGGCTTGAAGTGATCGATCAGTGCATGAAGGCAATCAACACCGAGCTCGGGGGCCGCACTCTGGCGCTGGGGCGAGAGCTCGCGGCGTACGTGATCGCCGCTGATCTCGTGAAGCTGCCGCCCGACAAAAACCTGATTTTTCGCGCGTGGCTCACGCGCACGCTTGCCGAGCCGCTGGACGGCGAATCGCTGCGGGCGACGCATGAGCGCCGACCCAACAACTGGGGCACGCATGCAGGCGCGAGCCGCGCCGCGGTTGCCGCATATCTCGGCGACATGGTCGAGCTGAATCGCACCGCGCTGGTATTCAGAGGCTGGCTCGGCGATCGCACCGTCTACTCCGGCTTCAAGTTCGGCGATCTGGATTGGCAGTGCGATGCGACCAAACCGGTCGGCATAAATCCGGCGGGCTGCATCAAGGCCGGTCATCTCGTCGACGGTGTGTTGCCGGACGATCAGCGCCGCGCCGGCATTTTCGTGTGGCCGCCGCCGAAGGAAAACTATGTCTGGGAAGCATTGCAGGGCGCGGTCGTGCAAGCCGAGATCTTGAAGCGCTCCGGCTACGACACCTACAACTGGTCGAACAAAGCGCTGCTGCGCGCGGTGAGCTGGCTGTATCTGCAAGATGGATTTCCCGCTGCGTCGGATGACACGTGGGAACCGTACCTGATCAACTATCGTTACAGGACGCACTTCGCCGCGCCGTTACCGAGCAAGCCAGGCAAGAACATGGCGTGGACCGATTGGACACATGGACCCGGGCGCACGTTGCCCCCACCGCCGGTGGCAGCACCGCCGGTCGCGCGCGCGGCTTCGACCGGCGATCTGACGACTGATGCAGGCGATGCCACATCCGCGGGAGCCAATGGCTCTACTCGGCTGCAACAGGATGCAACGAGCGTGCATTACAACGGCGTGTGGTATGCGGATAAGTATTCGCAGTACAGCGGCGGCACCGTGGCGTATTCGCCCAGCGCCGGCGCGCGCGCCACGCTTTCGTTCACCGGAACTTCAGTGAGCGTGCTCGGCTATCGCGACAACGCCTCGGGCATCGCCAACGTCTACGTCGACGGCTCGCTCGTCGCAGAAGTCGATATGTTTTCTGCAACCTCTGCGGCACCGGCACCGATTTACGCGTCGGCTACGCTTGGCACCGGTGCACATCAGATTGCGATCGAAGTGAGCGGACGTAAGAACGCCGGCTCGGTCGGCGCTCTGGTGCGAATCGATGCGTTCGATTTCATCGGCGCGGCGGCAAGCGCCGCCAAAGACAAGCCATCTCTTGCGCGCAACGTATCTGCGCTATCCGCAACGGCGGTCGATTCTGCACAAGGCAGTTACGCGCAGATCGCCCGCACCGACGGCGTGCCATCGCCGCTTGGCGGACTCGCAGTTCTACGGCGTACCCAAGACTCGCCAGTGGCAACCCCTACTGCCACCACAGCGTCGCGTCTGGTCGATGGCGGCCGGATCTACATCGAAGCGAGCGCGCAGGTCTCGACTGCGATAGCCGTGGTCAATCCGAACGACGAGACGAATACGGTCGATTTCGTGTTGACCGATGCACAGGGGCACACATCGCGCAGCGGGCGCTTCACGCTTGCAGCGCATGCGCAACTATCGCGGCTCGTCGCCGAAGCGCCATTCGACGGCCGCACGGTTGTATCCGGTACGCTCACCTTCATGTCGGCCCTGCCGGTGGCAATGACAGCGACGCGTCGCCTGGTAAATGAGCGAGGGGAAACGTTGCTCAGTCCATTACCGATTGCAGCCCTGGCACCCGCGCGCGCGGATGTCGCCGTGATTCCGCACCTAGCAACCGGAGCGGGCTGGACGAGCCGCATCGTGCTGGTCAATCCCACCGACGCTGCAATTTCCGGGACGCTGCGATCCAGCGGTACCGGCGCGCCGGTCGAGTATGCGATCGCGCCGAAGAGTACGTGGACCGCTCAGCTCGCCAATACCGCTGCCCCGCAAACCAGTGCGGTACAAATCAGACCCGCAGGCGCCGACAAAACGCCCACGGCGATGGCGATCGTCTCATACGCGATCAATGGCGTAACGGTATCGGAAGCCGCAATACCTTCCATTCAAACGGGGGCTGCATTCCGTCTGTTCGTCGAGTCGAGCGGAACATCGGGAGAAGCCGATTCGATCGACGCGACAATCGCGATCGCCAATGCGGGAAATCAAGCTGCGCAGGTCAAGCTCGAGTTGAGCGACGCAGCCGGTGTTGCGATATCGGCCACCAGCATCGCAGTGCCCGCAAACGGCTATGCGGGTTTTTTGCTGAGCCGGATTCCCGGATTCGCCCAGCACTTCAAAGGTACGTTGAGGGCCACGGCAAATTCGGCGGACATCGCTCTCATCGGTTTGCGCGGATCTTCCACCGAGCGTGGCGAAGTCGTGATGACCACAAGCGAAGCCATCGACGAGGCCCTCATTCATCCGAATGCAATGCTCGTATTTCCCGAGCTGCTGCGAGGACCAGGCTATAGCACGCAGCTCATCGTATTGGAGGCGCTGCCGGAAACCGCTCCTCACGTCGATCTGTTGACCGAGACCGGGCAGTTGACGCCGTGATCGAGTAGTACTCGACTGGACAGTGACGACGTGAGCGGCATTGTGCCGCCACGTCGTCTGTTGCGGTGAACGGCCAAATCTGGGTGGTGAGTTCCGAGATCTCGTGCCAAACATTGGCACGTTCGCGCGAGATGTCGGCACGATGTCGCCCGATTTTTCGATCGCTGCAATGCATTCGACCTCGACACGCGCCGAGCGCAAGGCCGCGATGTTGTCTGAAATATGAAGCGTCTGGACTAAATGTCGGCTGGCGAGACGCCCGCGCGGATAAACACCGCGCGACACCGACACAATGACGCGCGTCTGCTTACGACCGTCCGAGAAAATCCTGCTTACCGAGCTCGACGCCGCATTGGCGCAAAATGTCGTACGCGGTGGTCGCGTGAAAATACAAATTGGGCATAACGTGATTCAGCAGATACGGCATGCCTTGCATCGTCTTCGTGCTGGTTCGCGTTTGCCACGATACGGTGCGGTCTTCGGATCCGTCGATTTGCTCGGGCTTCAGAGATTCGAGGTACGCAACCGTCTTGCGCAAACGTCCGCCCAGATCAGCAAACGAGATTTCGTTGTCCTCGAACGCAGGCGCTTCGGTCTGCGCCAATCGCGCAGCGCCGCCTTTTGCGCTATCGCTGGCGATCTGCACCTGCCGTAACAACTGAAACATGTCGGGATAGAGACGCGTATTGAGCAGCACGGCCGGATCGATCTTCTTCGCCTCGGCATGCGCGGCGGCTTTTTCCAAGATCGCGGCGAGGTTGGTCAGCACGCGCACGAACACCGGCACGGAGGCTTGGTACATGGATATTTTCAAAGGAATCTCCTGTTATGAAGTCTGTGTCGCGGCCTGCACTATAGGGCCTTAGCGTGTGCCGCGGCGGCATTTCGTCGGCTGCGAGAAGATCGTGTCGCCGCGCTGAATAGGTTCCGAAACGCGCCGCGCAACCCCGGCTACACTGCAGTCATCGGCGCATTTGCGGGATGATAGAGCTTTAACTGAGCGATGAGTATGATTGCGCCGTCGGCTTCGTAGGCGCGGGACCGGCGTGTTGTAAGGTGCTTCTGCTCGGCGGATGCGAACCCGCGCTGTAACTTCAGAATACGTCTTCATTCCTCGTCGTCGCCACCCCGCGCACGAGCGCCATTTTTTCATCAACCGCAGGTTTCACACGGCACGATGGATCTTCGAGTGCACCGTCGGCGCGGCGTATTCCTCATCGTCCTGCGTAAGGTGTTCGAAGTCATCCCGCTCCTGCGCCACATGATTCGGCGTGTCCGTTTGGCGCGAATTTTCTTTCGCTCGACCTGGAAGGCGTGATCGACGATCGCGCATCGTCTGCCGCCAGGGGCGCGACGCGATCTGTTTCTTGCGCACTACGGACCATTGTCGATGGTGCTGCTGATCGTGCTGTGGGCGTCCGGCCTCATCGTCGGCTTCGCTACGATCCAGACGTCGTTGTCGGGACCGGTGCATGATCACTGGCTGTCTGCGCTGTATTTCAGCGGGACCAATTTCTTCACGCTCGGCTACGGCGATATCGTTGCGAAGAGCGGCGTCGCCAAAGGATTCGCAGTAATCGAAGCGGGCATCGGGTTCGGATTTTTGGCCGTCGTGATCGGCTACCTGCCGGTGCTCTATCAATTGTTCTCGGATCGCGAGAAGCAGGTCATTGAGCTGGATGCGCGCGCCGGCACGCCGCCGATTGGTGCGAATTTGGTTTGCCGCCACATCGAGGGCCAAGCGATCGAAGCCCTCGACGTGCTGCTGCGAGACTGGGAGCACTGGGCCGCGCAATTGAACGAGAGTCATCTCTCCTATCCGATGCTCAGCTATTACCGTTCGCAGCAGGAAAATCAAAGCTGGCTAATGGGGCTCGCAGCGGTGATGGACGCGTGCGCACTGGTGATGATCGGCATCAAGAACGTGCCGACGTTTCAGGCGCGCATGACGTTCGCCACCTCTCGCCTCGCGCTCGTGCAGTTGTGCCGCGTGTTCCAGATCGAGCCCGCGGCGGTTGCACAACCTCGCCTAACCGCCGACACATTCACCGCGGTCGTAACGCGCCTCGCAGAATGCGAAGCAACTTTTGCCGAAAGCGGAACGTCCGAGCGTCTCGCCGAATTCACATCGACGTACGAGCCGTTTTTCAGCGCGCTGTCGGCGTACCCGTTGCTGCCGTTGCCGCAGTGGTTAGGCTCGGTCGACGATTTGGATAATTGGCAGGACAGTGCGCGTGGGGTTACGGCGAGACATTGCCGGAAGATGCGCGGGTGAACCGGGCTGATCGCCGCTCAACTAGTGGAAAGGTAGCTAGACAGGATGACTAGAACCGCACGCGCTATTCGACGTATCCGTCTCGAATCAAATAGGGGGGCGGGAACGCTGGACCGTTTGTCCAATTCCTTCAGCAAATCGATTATCCGACTGGGTTGATTTCGTGGTTTATGCTAAGCAAGCTCAGGGGAGGGTCGGAGATTTTCCCTACATACTGGACCGCCAGGTCTTGTCCCAGTTCGGTTAGGAGTCTACGTTCGCCACCAAGTCGAAGTGTTCGCCAGACGCAAATTGATCCTCCCCGTGCATGGTTCTGATATTCGCAAAATATCCCTGCGCAATCGTGGTCATCGGCACATCGACCACCGTGTAATTCTTCAACGCAGCTAAGAGGCGAACAGTTCGGACTGCCTAACCCGGCCCCGATCTCGCAGATGCTGCTCAAATCGCTGGCACCGTCCTTGTATCGAAGAATTTGTCGCAACCGCGGCCAAATAAGTTGCGGTCCCGCTTGCGTACGACGCGCGAACGGCTAAGACGGCAAGTCCGGGGTCAGCCCTTAAGACAGGAATCGAGCTGTAGTATCCCAGTTCACTGCTAGCAATTCGGGGGGTATGGACGTCAGGCAGCTGCTTATCTATCCTCTGTCGATGTCATCCATTCTTGTCCTCTCCTCCTTCCTCAAAATCATTCCTGGAACTTGCCGCTCAGCTCGATTGAGAGATTCGTTTTCCAAGCAATCGCAATTATGACGGCGGACTGGTTCGTATAACCTTCGTTGTATAGCGGATAAGGGCGGATTGTGAGTACGCTGCAGTCTCTTACCCCTTACTCGGGACGCCGTTAGAAAGTTAGGGACGATCGGCGCCGATTCCGTTGACCGCGCACAGAACAGTGCAGAGCGAAGGCGGTCGGCTCCGCATCGATGATGCGCTCTTCAGGTGTTATCACACGACCTACGAGGATCACCGTCGCCATGGTGAGCGAGGAGAAGGCTACCTGGTGCCGAGCTGGTAGAAGACTCTACTTAAACATTTCTAACCGATTTCGTTTCGGGTGCTGACGGTCGTCGGCAAGTCGAGTCGCGAGAGCGAGTTGCTAGAGGCCGCTTTCGCCTCACCGGTCAACGCGTCGCTTGGGCTCTAACGCAGGTTGTTAGAACGCGCACGCTACCGCGTTCTATCACCGTCGAGCATGGGACCGAATTAATCTCCAAGGCCCTCGATGAGTGGGCTTGGGAGAACGGCGTGCAATTGGATTACTCGCCCGGAGAGACCCGCGGATAATGAGCTCTGCGAATCCTTCAACGGACGTCCGCGCGATGAATATCTGAACGTCATGGGTTCGCCTCACTGGAGGAAGCACGGCAGCGTATCGAAGCTTGGCGGGTCGACTACAAGGAGCATCGACCGCACAGTTCGCTCGGCCATCTGACCCCGAGCGAGGTCGTCAAAGCAGGTCAGAATCAAAGCACCGAAGTGGCCAATTTCTATCGATCGACTGTCCACTTATCGGGCTGACGTCACGAGGTGGCCAATTCTACCGATCGACTGTCCACTTATCGGGCTGTGGTCATGGAGGGTATATGAACAGTAGCGGCCTTCTGTTATTCCTTGGCGTTTTGGCGACCGCTCCAGCGTACGCTGGGGAGATCAGTCCGGTGAAAAAGAGCTTCGATCCTGTGCTTCGGGAAAAGTCTGCTCCTATCCACATCCGCCAGCGACTCGAGGCGATACGCTCGCTCTCTAGAAAGAAAGGACTTCACTTCGAAGTCGGCTACACCGCTCCATTCGATTTCCCGCTCTCCGTAATTACGGGTCTGCGAGTTCCTGCTGACGTAGCGGACCTAGTCAAGCGTCAAAACATGAAAATCAGCGCGCTGCACGTAGAAGCGCGATCCTTGCAAACTGCGAGCGCATGTGCTGCGGCAATCCGGTTTGATTGGCGTGAGCAACATGGCGCAACTCCGATACGGGATCAAGGAAATTGTGGATCGTGCTGGGCCTACGCGGCGCTCGGTGCGCTAGAGGGCGCGTTTGCCGTGGGCGCGCAGCGACAGATCAATGGTTCGGAGCAGCAGCTGATCGATTGTAGTGGAGCAGGGGATTGTGACGGAGGCTGGTGGGCGCCAGCACTTGAATATCTGGAGAACAGGGAAGCTAATGCAACCGAGGCGAATTATCCTTACACCGCCGCGAATGGTAGCTGTAGCCGTACCACGCCGCGTGAGTACTCAGTTGTGTCGTGGGGGTTCGTGCCTTCTGAACTGAACCTTTTTTCACCAAACTTCCTCCGTCCGCCGGTCAACCAATTAAAGGAAGCGCTGTGTCTCCACGGCCCGCTCGCGGTCGGGGTAAACGCAACGGACGCATTCCAAGCCTACGCAGGTGGTGCGTTTGACGAAAACGATGATGGTCATGTGAATCATGCCGTGACACTGATCGGATGGGATGATGCCGTCAGCACCGCCTTTGGCAAAGGCGTCTGGATTATTAAGAACTCCTGGGGTCAGTGGTGGGGCGAAGCAGCCGGCTATGACGTGCACACGCATCCCATGCTGGTGGCCGACGTGAACGGCGACGGGAAAGCGGATCTGGTATTCATGGGGCAGGACTGGGCGGGCGCTGCCACCGGGCTGACTATTCGAACGAAGCTGTCGAACGGTGATGGAACTTGGCGGGCGGTGGAGCAGGTGCTCGGCGATGGATCGGGGACGCTTACACATCCCGTGCTGGTGGCCGACGTGAACGGCGACGGGAAGGCGGATCTGGTGTTCATGGGGCAGGACTGGCGCCCGTGACGCCTTGAATGCTTAACCTTGAGACCGATCACAGCTACGGAGATTGTGCCGACGTGTTGCAACGAGCGTCTACCGGTAAACACACTTCGTCCAGCGAAACTTCATCCTGCTGGCGGTCGTAAAACTGGGTCGCGCGCAGCGACGAATGATTGGCGAGTTGGTGGGCATGTCAAGCAAGCCGCCGTTTTTCGTGTAAGCGGTGATGCCGGTCGCGCTGCCAAGTGTGATTGCCAGTCGTGGTCTTGATGCCTGCGGCTTTGGCGCGGCGTTGTAGGCGTCTAGATTTTGCTCGTATCGATGGAATCAAGCAGGGCGCGCGCTTCATTGGTTCCCAACACCGACGTTTTGCCTTGTTCCCCCACATGGTTTGGTCTGCGGGACCGCATGGGCGGGATTCATCTCGATCAGGTGCCGGTCACTAGCCAATCAAATGCATGCTCATGGCCGAGAGGTGTTGCTTTATGGTGGGCGCGCCGCGTGTTGTCGTTGCTGATCTGCGCAGTGAAAAACTCAATGAAGCGCTTTTGCGCTTTCGGCGTCGGCACGAACAACGCCAGCAGTAGCTCGCGCGGAGGCGTAATAATTATCTCGATGGTCGTGGTTGGGTTATTCGTCAATGCCAAAGGCGGCTTTGTTGTAGCCCGCTTTGAATGTCCGTTGCTCCAGCTCGCCCGGTTCGGCTGGTTCAATAACTTTGCCGGAACTTCAGCGCGGCGGGCGGTGAAATAGCCGGCCAGCTCGCCGAGGCTCTCGCAGGTTTGCTCGATGAGTGCTGGCCCAAACACTCATGTGGAAAGGCGAATGTGGTCATACAGATAATCGCGATGCGCACCCGTATGTGCGACTTCTATAAGGGTAAGAGTATGAATCCCCTAACAGCAAACGAGCTATTGCAGCAGCATCTCACCGCCTTGGGGCACTTCAAAGATTGGAGCAACTACATGTTGGTCGCTACCATTGCTGCCTTAGGGTGGGTCGCGGCAAAGGACGCACCTATTTACAGATGGGCAAAGAATGGGACTGTCGTGC
>JBDTMS010000036.1:0-13092 GCA_039934195.1 Betaproteobacteria bacterium | reverse complement strand
ATTCGGGGCGCAAGTTGACGTAGCTTGGCGGCAACAGCGCTGGTGTCAGCCATGATCACGACTGCATCGGCGCGCTCGTCGGCAACACGACTTCTTCCGGCAAGTTCTCCAGAGACCGTATCGACATAAATCTGCTGCAATAGGGCGACCCGCTTGAGTCGCACGCTAATTGCTTTTAGCTCCTCCGAGGAATTCAGTAGCAGCTTAAAAGGCTGCCCGTCAACGAACATATATCAAGCGTTTTCAGGGGGAAACAGTGAATGTTATTCTAGTTTCCGATGGTCGGGTCAGGTCTCGATCCTTCTCACTGCGGACACCGCAGCTCGCCTTACTCGGTTTCGGGATGCTTCTGTCGGTGCTCTCACTGGCGGTGCTTCTTCACTACTTCTCCCTCCGTTACGCACTGGTAAACGACAGTCCATATCTCCGCTCTGTTTTGGTTAGCATGCAAGCTCAGCAGAATGAACGTACGCAGTCCTATCTTCGCGATAGCCTGAACACGATGGCGTCCAAATTAGGCGAACTGCAAGCGCGCCTGTTGCGTATCGATGCGTTAGGTGAGCGCCTGACTAAAGTCGCTGGTTTGAAGCCGCAGGATTTCATGTTCGATCGCGCGCCTGCACGGGGCGGTCCGAATTCAGATGTGCCATCGGCTGAGCTTTCGATGAAACAGCTTGGCACCGCGCTCGATCTGCTGTCGCTCGGCTTAGAAGATCGCACGGATAAATTGCGAGTGTTGGAATCGATGCTGACAGAAGACAGTGCGAAACGTCAGCTGGTACCGAGCGGCATGCCGGTAGATAGTGGATATCATTCTTCGAATTTCGGCTGGCGCATCGATCCTTTCACCGGTATGAATGCGTTCCATGAAGGCATCGATTTCATGGCAGAAGCCGGCACGACTATCGTTGCGGCGGCCGGCGGAGTTGTCGTCTACGCTGGGCCCCATCCTCAGTATGGTAATATGGTTGAAATCGATCACGGCAACGACTTGGTGACTCGTTACGCACATGCATCGAAGCTGCTGGTAAAGGTCGGCGATGTTGTTCTGCGAGGCGGTAAAGTGGCTGAAGTCGGCAACACAGGACGGTCTACCGGAACGCACCTTCATTTCGAAGTACGCCACCGGGGCGCAGCACAAAATCCCGCCCGCTTTCTTCATCTGCCTGGCTGATACGAATTGGATTCGCCGAAAGAGGGGCGAGTGGCCAGAAATGGCCCTCGCCCCTCTTGCTTTTGGCGCGCCCGATCGCAACTAGAAGAACTTGGCTGGTAAAGCAACGCTCTTTTGCGATAATGTGCCGAGCTTGCCACGGTTGCCTAGCTGGCTCCGAGCCCGCACAGAGCGGCGCAACTACAAGTTCCGACTCACGGACATCTGATGATATCTACCGTACTCAAAAAGATCTTTGGCAGCCGCAACGATCGGCTCGTCAAGCGCTACCTGCACACCGTTCGCGCGATCAATGCGCTCGAATCTGCCGTGGAAGGGTTGAGCGATACAGAGTTGCAGGCGAAAACCGACGAGTTCAAGAGACGTTTGGCGGCCGGCGAGACGCTCGATGCGATTTTGCCGGAAGCGTTTGCAGTCGTTCGAGAGGTCAGCAAGCGCGTGCTCAGCATGCGTCATTTCGACGTCCAGCTGATCGGCGGGATGGTTCTGCATTACGGCAAAATCGCCGAAATGCGAACTGGCGAAGGCAAGACATTGATGGCCACTTTGCCGGCTTACCTGAACGCACTTTCGGGTGGAGGCGTTCATGTCGTTACCGTGAACGACTACCTCGCGCAGCGCGATGCTGCCTGGATGGGCGAGATCTATACCTTCCTCGGACTGACTGTCGGCGTGAATCTATCGCAGATGGATCATGCATCGAAGCAGGTCGCCTACGCCGCCGGTATTACCTACGGCACCAACAATGAGTTCGGTTTCGACTACCTACGCGACAACATGGTGTATCAGACCGCGGATCGCGTGCAGCGAAAACTGGTCTACGGAATCGTGGACGAAGTCGATTCGATCTTGATCGACGAGGCGCGCACACCGCTCATCATTTCCGGTCAGGCCGATGACACCACTGACCTGTACTACAAGATCAACGACCTGGTACCAAGCCTGATCCGACAGGCCGAGGAGAATGGACCGGGAGATTTCAGCGTCGATGAAAAGGCACACCAGGTTTTACTCACTGAGACTGGCCACGAGCACTCGGAAAATCTGCTAACCGAGGCCGGGCTGTTGCTGGAGGGGAGCTCACTTTACGACGCCGCCAATATCGCATTGATGCATCACCTCTATGCTGCCCTGCGTGCCGCAAATCTCTACTACCGCGATCAGCATTACGTTGTGCAAAACGACGAAGTCATCATCGTCGACGAGTTCACTGGTCGACTCATGCCAGGCCGGCGCTGGTCAGAGGGACTTCATCAGGCAGTCGAAGCGAAAGAAGGCGTAAAGATCCAGCGCGAGAATCAAACTCTCGCCTCCATCACGTTTCAGAATTACTTCCGTATGTACAAGAAGCTGGCTGGGATGACCGGTACGGCAGATACCGAAGCCTACGAGTTTCAGCAGATCTACAACCTCGAAACGGTTGTCGTCCCGACGCACATGGACATGATTCGGGAAGATCGCATGGACCAGGTGTTCAAGACCAAGCGTGAGAAAGTGCAGGCGGTGATTGCAGATATCAAGGACTGCCACGCTCGCGGACAGCCCGTACTGGTGGGTACGACATCGATCGAGAATTCCGAGGAGCTCTCAAATTTTTTGAACAAGGAAAAGCTGCCGCATCAGGTGCTGAACGCCAAGCAGCACGCGCGCGAAGCCGAAATCATTGCGCAAGCGGGGCGACCCAAGATGGTCACGATTGCGACCAACATGGCGGGCCGCGGCACCGACATTGTGCTTGGGGGAAATCCCGAACCTGAGATCAATCGCGTCAAGGCGGACGATTCCCTAGACGATGCCGCGCGCACGCAGCGCGTTGCCGAATTGCGCGAACAATGGAAGCTGCTCCACGAAGAAGTCATCGCGAAGGGTGGCCTGCATATCGTCGGCACGGAACGGCATGAGTCGCGTCGCGTCGACAATCAATTGCGCGGTCGTTCCGGGCGTCAAGGCGATCCGGGATCGAGTCGTTTCTACTTAGCACTCGAAGATCCGCTGCTCCGCATCTTCGCGTCGGACCGCGTCGCGTCCATCATGGATCGGCTGAAGATGCCTGAGGGCGAGGCGATCGAGCATCCGTGGGTGACGCGTGCGATCGAAAACGCGCAACGCAAAGTCGAAGCGCGAAACTTCGATATTCGTAAGCAGTTGCTCGAGTACGACGATGTATCCAATGATCAGCGACGCGTCATTTATCAGCAGCGCAACGAGCTTCTGGAAAGCAGCGATATCTCGGACACTATTCGCGCGATGCGCGAAGGAACAGTGGCTGACATGGTCAGCGTACACGTGCCGCCGGGTAGCGTTGAAGAGCAGTGGGATCCAGCGGCGCTGGAAATGACGTTGCAAGCCGAAGCAGCGCTGATAGTACCCGTGCAGGAATGGCTGAAAGCGGAAGACTCGCTCGACGATCAGGATCTACGTCAGCGTGTAATCGACGCCGCACACGCGCATTACGAAAGCCGCCTGGCGCGGATCGAAGCCGAGCCGCTGCATCAGTTTGAGCGGTCGGTGATGCTTCAGACGTTGGATACGCATTGGCGCGAGCATCTCGCAAATCTGGATCACTTGCGACAAGGCATTCATTTGCGTGGTTATGCGCAGAAGAATCCGAAGCAGGAATACAAGCGAGAGGCGTTCGAGCTGTTCTCAGCGATGCTTGATGCCGTACGAAATGAAGTCACTCGCATTTTGATGACCGTCCAGATTCGAAGCGAGCAGGACGTCGAAGCGGTAGAAGAACCAGTCGAGCTGAACAATGTTCGTTATCAGCACGCCGACTACGATACCGCGCTCGCGGAAGAACCGGAAGGCGACAGCGAAGTGGCGACGTTAGCGAAGGCGCAACCATTTGTTCGTACCGGTGGCAAGGTTGGACGCAATGACCCGTGCCCCTGTGGGTCAGGCAAAAAATTCAAGCAGTGTCATGGTCGCCTAGAATGACATGGGGATCGCCGGCACTACGAATCAAAAGCCCCACACTCTCGCCCTGCGTTAGCGCCGGTGCCCGTCAACTTATTGCCACCTTCGGTTGATCAGCTACTCGCGGTCGAAGGGATCACCTTAGGCATTGCTGCCGCCGGGATTCGCAAACCGAATCGCAGTGACCTCCTGCTGATCTCACTTGCGCAAGGTGCCAGAGTAGCGGGGGTGTTTACACAAAACCGCTTCTGTGCCGCGCCGGTGCAAGTCGCTCGTGAGCATTTGCAGCGCGTGGCGGAGATCCGGGCATTGCTGGTCAACACCGGTAACGCCAATGCGGGCACGGGTGAGCAAGGCTTACTGGACGCCAAGCAGACTTGCAACGAGCTCGCACGCGTTCTCTCGATTGCTCCGGAACAGGTCCTGCCTTTCTCTACCGGTGTAATCATGGAGCCGTTGCCGGTGCAGCGTATCGTTGCGGGTTTGGCCGCGTGTGCAACGAACCTGAGCGCCAACAATTGGTTGCCCGCCGCGCAAGCCATCATGACGACGGACACAGTGCCGAAGGCGGCATCAAAGCGGGTGAAGATCGGCGGCGCCACCATGACCATTACCGGCATCGCGAAGGGCGCCGGCATGATTCATCCGAACATGGCGACCATGCTGGGATTTATCGCAACCGATGCGAAGCTGGCTCCTGCGTTGCTGGAAGCGGCCCTGCGTTACGCTGCCGATCGTTCGTTCAATGCGATTACGGTGGATGGTGATACGTCGACGAACGATGCGCTAGTGCTTATCAGCACAGGACGTAGCCGCGCAGGCGAGATTGCGGATCCCGCGAGCACCGAATTCCGGCAGTTCAGAGAAGCGCTCACCGACGTCGCCCAGGTTCTGGCGCAGGCGATCGTGCGAGACGGCGAAGGCGCTACGAAATTCATCACCGTGCGAGTAGAGGGCGGTACGACGAGCGAAGAGTGCCGGAAGGTCGCCTTCGCGATCGCACACTCTCCACTGGTGAAGACTGCTTTTTTTGCGTGCGACCCGAATCTAGGACGCATCCTGGCGGCGATCGGGTACGCAGGTGTTGACGACTTGGACGTGAACCGTGTGGATGTTTTTCTCGATGATGTCCTGGTTGCACGCGGCGGCGCGCGTTTTGCCGGCTACACCGAAATTGATGGGCAGAAAGTGATGCAGCGAAGCGAGATTACAATCCGTGTCATCCTCGCTCGAGGTACGGTCAGTGCGACGGTATGGACCTGTGATCTGTCGCACGATTACGTCACGATCAATGCGGAATATCGGACCTGATCGCGTGCATCGCCCTGATCGCGTGCATCGCAGCGTGCGACGATACTGTTTGCTGTCCAAAATAATATGCTAAGGCAATAATGGAACGACTCTCCCAGCTGTTGCAAAGTGCCGAGATGCTGATCTCCCGCATCGAGCGTTTGCTCCCGCCGGACACCACGGCGCCGGACTTCGTAGTGAATCATGCATTCCGCTGGCGGCGTCAGAACGCGCGTGGCGCGTTCCACCCGATCCATCATCCACATGACATTCAGCTGCAAGACTTGTGCGGGGTAGATCGGCAAAAATCACTGGTAGACCAGAACACCAAGCAATTCGTACAGGGATTGCCCGCGAACAACGTATTGCTGACAGGCGCGCGCGGCACCGGTAAATCGTCATTAGTGAAGGCAGTGTTCAACCAGTATCGCGACCGCGGCCTGCGGTTGATCGAAATGGATAAACGGGATCTAATGGATCTGCCGGATATCATCGATGCACTAGCAGCGCAAAGACTGCGGTTCATATTATTCTCCGACGATCTATCGTTCGCGTCCGATGAACCCGGATATACCTCGTTGAAGGCGGTACTTGATGGTTCTGTTGCGGCGCCTCCGGAAAACGTTTTGATCTACGCAACGTCGAACCGACGG
The DNA here is from genome assembly GCA_039934195.1 of Betaproteobacteria bacterium. Taxonomy (GTDB): domain Bacteria; phylum Pseudomonadota; class Gammaproteobacteria; order Burkholderiales; family SHXO01; genus SHXO01. The sequence continues at coordinate 7,056 of JBDTMS010000036.1, read as the reverse complement.
CATTTGATGCCGGAATACATGCGCGAGAATCTCGAAGCGAAATACGTGGGTGATGAGATTCACCCTGGTGAGAGTGTCGAAGAAAAAATCTCGCTGTCGGAACGCTTCGGTCTGTGGGTCTCCTTCTACCCTTTCGATCAAGACGAATATCTCGACATAGTCCGTTACTGGGTGGCGAAGCATGGCGTGGACGCTAACCATGCGGATGAAATGCGCCGCGAGGCGCTGCAGTGGGCGCTGCAGCGGGGATCGCGCAGCGGACGCGTTGCGTCGCAGTTCGCCAGGGATTGGGCGGGGCGCCACGGCGCCGCAGCCTTTTCGGGTTAGCAGCCGTCGCTCGAAATTGGTGATCTCGGCATGGCCGTTCCGCCCGTCGCCTATCGCGTAGAGGTCGTCGCCGCCGTCATATCACGGCCGAGCGGCGAAATTCTATTGGCGCGACGTCCGCCAGGCAAGGTATACGAAGGATACTGGGAGTTTCCTGGTGGCAAAGTAGAAGGCGCGGAGCATCCATATCGCGCGCTCCGCCGTGAGTTGCGCGAAGAGCTCGGGCTCGAAGTGGACGTTGCATGGCCGTGGATTACGCGCGAATATCATTATGCGCACGCTAATGTTCGATTGAATTTCTTTCGTGTTCCAGAATGGCACCCTGAACCGACATCGCGCGAAGGCCAAGCATTGAGTTGGCAACGGATCGAAAAAATTACGGTGGCGCCCCTGCTGCCCGCCAACGAACCAATTTTGCGCGCGCTGGCGCTGCCACCGATTCTCGCCATCACTGATGCTCATAGCCGTGGAACCAGTCAGCTGCTAGAGCGACTCGATGCAAGCCTGCGCAACGGTTTGAAGATGGTAATGGTTCGCGAGAAGGAGATGGCAATTGCCCAGCTTCGCGATCTGATCCTCGCAGTACGGAAAATGTGTCGGCGGTACGACTGTTTGGTTGTGGTGAATGCGGACGCCGACTTGGCGACACGTACTCACAGCGATGGGGTACATCTGACATCAACGCAGCTTATGCATTGCTCGCACAGGCCCGCCCTCCCGCTGGTAGGAGCGTCATGCCACAGTCCCGCGGAATTGGACCGTGCTGCGCAGCTAGGTTGCGACTACGCCGTGTTAGGGCCAATACTGCCTACGCCAAGCCACCAGAACATGCCGCACTTGGGCTGGCAGCGCTTCGCGCGACTGGTTCGCCGCTATACGGTGCCTGTGTACGGATTGGGGGGCATGACCCGCGCAGATCTGAATCACGCGCACCTGCACGGCGCCCATGGTCTTGCGATGATCAGGGGGGCCTGGGAAGAATGAACGCGCTACTCTATTTCGTCCTGACCTGATTCGCGCTCGGCCTGCGCCGTGGGGATACGATAGCCTTCCGACGCCCACTGTCCTAGATCGATCATCTTGCATCGCTCGGAGCAGAACGGTCTGAAGAGTTGATCCGCGGACCACGGTGTCGCTCTTCCGCAGTGGGGACAATTCACCAGTGGCGGTTTCTTCTGCTGAGGCATTACAAGTTACAGAAAGTAAGCTCGAAAGCGATATCGGTTTGCGCAAGGCGGCGCTGCGCGTCGCCAGTGCCGGTAAAGCGGATGTTCAACGCGTATTTGTTCGCACTGACTTCCGGGACGCAGTCGTGACTGTCATCCAGTCGCAGCCGCAGAAGCTGGGCCACGCGGCCGCCCATCATCTGTTGATACACGCCTTGCGTCGCGATCTGCTGACTGGTGCGTCCACTCTCCCGCAGGATGCGCAGCACGATCGAAATGCCGTAGCGCAACGGTAGAAATGGCGCGAGCCAATTGGTTAGGTCCTGCCGGCGACTGTTCGCCGATTGATGCAGCCAGTAGTGGTAGGTTGGCACGTCGAATTCGCAGATCCCGCCCGGGATGGACACGCGTTGCTTGATCCCCATCAGCCAGTCGTTTTCGCGCAGTTCCTGCCCGGTTTTACCAGAGGTTTGGAACAGGTCGGAAACGGCTTTATCAATGTCGGCAAGTATCCCACTCAGCGCATTCTCAGAGATCGCGGGATTGCTGCGCAATGCGGACAGCGCCTGCTTCTGGCGCTCCAACTCCTGCATCAGCTCTGACTTCAGATCCGCACGACCGGCGACATCGAGGATCTCGAATAGGGAGAGCAGTGCTGCATGATGGTCGAGCGGGTGGTCCATGCCGCTGAAGAACTGCACGCGTTCGTACAGGCTCTCCATGCGCAGCAGAGTGCGGATTCGCTCGTTCAGCGGAAACTCGTAGCTGATCACAGCGCGGATGGGCCGGAACGATGATTATCCGGGCAGGATTGCCCAAATCCGAAGAAAAATAAACCAAGCATGACGGTAGCAATCATACAGCGCGTGTCATGGTGCGATAGCGGTGATCGAGCATTTCCACTTGATGATTCAGCTGGTGCAATTCGCCGGTGTTGTCGATCACGTCATCCGCAGCACGGAGGCGGTCCGCTCGGCTCACTTGAGCGCGCATTATGGCGCGTACTTGCGTCTGATCGATCCTGCTTCGTTCTATAGTTCGGGCGACCTGAATTTCTTCGTCGCAGTCGACGACCAGCACACGTTTGATCAAGTCACTATACGCGCCGGTCTCGAGCAGCAAAGGCACGACGATCATTGCATATCCCATATCGAGGTGCTTTAGCCGTCGACGTACGTCCCGCTCAATTGGCGGATGAAGTATGCGTTCCAGATCGCGCTTGGCTACCAGGTCGGAAAATACCAGTTCGCGCATGCGCGCGCGGTCCATCTCGCCCTGTTCGGCAATATAGTGGGTGCCAAATCGCTGTTTGATCTGCTGCATCGCCTCGCTTCCTGCACGAGTCAACTCGTGCGCGATGACGTCGGTGTCGATCACATGGGCGCCGCGTTCGGAAAATAACCCGGCAACGGTGCTTTTACCGGAACCGATTCCCCCGGTGATGCCCACGATTAAAATCGCATGCCCTCGTCAGTTCGAAAGATATTCGGACAAACCGCACTGATCAGAAATACTGCAGGTAGGCACGGTTGATGGATTCGCCCCAGAACAGCGCGATGACGCCGGCCGCAGCGAGATATGGACCAAATGGAATCGGAACCTGGCGGCCGTGACGCGCCAACACAATGAGCAATATGCCCACGACTGCGCCGACCAGCGACGAAATCAAAATCACAGCGGGCAACATCTGCCACCCAAGCCATGCGCCGATCGCACCCAACAGCTTGAAATCGCCGTAGCCCATGCCTTCTTTGCCGGTGACGAGCTTGAACACCCAATAAACCGACCAGAGTGCGAGGTAACCGGCCACGGCCCCGACAACTGCCGAACTAAGTGGCGCGAATACATTGGCAAGATTCAATAGCAATCCCGCCCACAGCAGTGGCAGCGTCAAGTCATCAGGCAGCAGCTGCGTGTCGACGTCGATAAACGATGCAGCAATCAGCGTCCAGCAAAAAACCAACGCACCTGCGGCAGCCACTGAAAATCCGAAACGCCATCCAATGTAGCCCGATAATGCGCCGCTCATTAGCTCCACTACCGGATAGCGTACCCCAATTCGCGCAGCGCAGCCGGCACAGCGCCCGCGCAGGAAAAGCCAGCTCATCACAGGTATATTTTCAAGTGCGGTGATTTTATGGCCGCAACTTGGGCAAGCGGATCGAGGCGCGACCAGGTTGTAGGCGGCCTTTGCCGATTTCGCTGCGGCTTCGATCACGTCCGCGATCATGCCTTTCGCTTTAGTAAGCGGAACCGGCGCGTCCGGTTGCTGCGACCATTCGCTCAGGATATCGAGCGATTGATTGCGCCAGTCGCGAGTCAACATGCGGGGTAGCCGATGAATCACGACATTCAGGAAGCTGCCGACCAGCAGTCCCAGCAACGTCGTCAACACGGCAAACAGCGTGGACGACGTGCGCAGCGTCTCGACGAGCGACATCAGAAGGAGGCAGCGCCCACCAAGTGTTGGTGGGCGGCCGTCACAAGAATGTCGGACAGCTCGCGGTTGTTGGCCACCGAGACGTGAATTAGATTGCTTGGCCCATCTTGAAGATGGGCAGATACATTGCGATCACCATACCGCCAATCAATGTGCCAAGTACCACCATGATCACAGGCTCCATCAAGCTTGCCATCGCATCGACAGCGTCGTCGACTTCGGCTTCGTAGAAATCGGCGACTTTGCTGAGCATCGAGTCCAGCGCACCGGATTCTTCGCCGATCGCTACCATTTGAATCACCATGTTGTTGAACACCTCGCTGTTCTGCATGGCGACGGTCAAACTGGTGCCGGTGGTGACGTCCTGTTGGATCTTCTTTGTGGCTTGCACGTACACCTGATTTCCGGATGCGCCGCCAACCGAATCCAGCGCCTCCACAAGCGGCACGCCGGCGGCGAACATCGTCGCCAATGTGCGTGTCCAGCGCGCGATCGTCGCCTTCCGAATAATCTCACCGAAGATCGGCAGCTTAAGAAACAGCCTGTCCATTACACCCTGCATCTTCGACGAGCGTTTCCAAGTGTAGAAGAAGAACCATACGCCACCAATTACAACGCCGAAGATGAGCCACCAATACTTCACGAAGATTTCTGAGATCGCCATTACGAATAATGTCGGGCCGGGCAAGTCTGCACCGAACGACGAGAATAGATCCTTGAACGCCGGAATAACGAAGATCATGATTACCGCGGTGATTACAAACGCCACCACGATGATGGAGATCGGGTAGAACAATGCCGATTTGATCTTGCTCTTGATCGCGAGGATTTTTTCTTTATACGTTGCCAAACGATCCAGTAGGGTGTCCAGAATACCAGCCTGCTCGCCGGCCTCGACCAGGTTGCAGAACAGCGCATCGAAGTACAGCGGGTACTTTCGGAACGCAGTGTTGAGTGCGCTCCCGGTTTCGACTTCCGTTTTAATGGCGAGCAGAAGCCTGCCGACGGCCGGATTGCCGTGGCCCTTGCCAACAATATCGAAAGCCTGAAGCAGTGGAACGCCGGCCTTCATCATCGTCGCCAATTGCCGCGTGAATAGGGTGATGTCTTTTTCTTTGATCGATCCGCCGAGCCCAGCGCGCTGGCGCTTGACTTTGATAACGGTAATTCCCTGGCGGCGCAGTGTCGACTGCACAACCGCTTCGCCGCCGGCGCGCATGTCGCCTTTCAGGATTTTCCCGCCGCGGTCGCGGCCCTCCCACGAGAAGGTATATTCCTTAACGTCGCGTCGACTTGTCGTTGCGGTTGCAGTTGCCATAATGAATTCCTTCGTGACTATTCGTTGGTTACCGCTTCGACTTCTTCAAGCGACGTAATCCCGAGCTTTACCTTGAGCAATCCGGACTGGCGCAGGTCTTTAACGCCATCGCGCTTGGCCTGATCGGCGACGTCGATCGCATTGCCGTTTTGCATGATGATCCGGTTGATCTCATCGCTTATCGGCATTACCTGATAGATACCTGTGCGGCCCTTGTAACCGGTGTTTTTGCACGCCTCGCAGCCCACATGGTGATACGACGTCCAGCTGCGGTCGAGATCGGCTTCGCTGAACCCTGCACGTATCAGCGCAGCCTTGGGTATGTCCATCGGTTGCTTGCAACTCAGACATAGCTTGCGAGCGAGGCGCTGTGCCGTGATGAGGATTACCGATGATGCGATATTGAATGGAGCGATCCCCATATTCATCAGCCGGGTAAGGGTCGTGGGCGCGTCGTTGGTGTGCAGCGTCGATAAAACCATGTGGCCGGTTTGCGCGGCCTTGACTGCGATTTCGCCGGTATCTTTATCGCGAATTTCTCCAACCATGATTACGTCCGGATCTTGGCGAAGAAAAGCCTTTAATGCGACAGCAAATGTTAGGCCAGCTTTATCATTTACATTGACCTGATTCACACCGGGCAAATTTATTTCCGCAGGATCCTCTGCGGTCGAAATGTTGACGCCGGGCTGATTCAAGATATTGAGGCAGGTGTACAGAGAAACGGTTTTGCCCGAACCGGTCGGGCCGGTTACGAGGATCATTCCGTAAGGGCGCTTGATAGCGGTCATCAGCGATTCTTTCTGCTCCGGCTCGTACCCTAGGGCCTCGATGCCGAGCGTTGCACTGGCCGAGTCCAATATGCGCAGGACCAACTTCTCGCCAAACAGCGTCGGCAACGTACTGACACGAAAATCGATAGCTCTAGTCTTGGACAGAACCAGCTTCATGCGTCCGTCCTGCGGAACTCTCTTCTCGGAAATATCGAGCTTCGAGATTACTTTGATGCGCGAGGCGATCTTCTCCTTGATGGCAAGCGGAGGCGTCGCAATCTCGTACAGCTCCCCGTCAATGCGATAGCGGATGCGATAGACCCTCTCGTACGGCTCGAAATGAATGTCTGACGCGCCGCTGTTGATAGCATCCAGCAGAATCTTCTGGATGTAGCGCACGACCGGCGCGTCATCGATCTCGACGGTGTTGGTGTCGGGCTGGGGCTCGGGATCGGCTTCGATGAGGTCCGCCGCCATCTCCTCGTTGACCAGATCCTGCAGGTTTACTCCGGCGGCGGCCAGTAGCTTCGCGATGACCCCTGCGAGCTTGGTGTCTTCGACTACGATCGCTTCGATATGCAGTCCGGTCTGGAACTTGATCTGATCCATCGCGACCCGATTAGTCGGATCGGAAATTGCAACGAACAACCGATTTCCGCGTTGATAAAGCGGTAGCGCGCGTCGGCTTTGCAGCGCTTTCGGTTCGATGAACTTGACGGGGAGATGATCGATATCGAATCCGTTGAGGTCGATCAACGGAAATCCGAATGTTTGCGCGGCGAACTCCGCGACTTCCGATTCGCCGAATTTCTTGCTCGCGATGACCTGCTCAACGAATGTTATTCCCGACTCGTTAGCTCTGATCTGAAACTGTTCGGCCTCGCGCTCCGCGAGCAGTCCCTTCTGGACCATTGCGCGTCCGAGGCCCGTTAGTTGGCTTTCTGTCGTGGCAGCAACCATTTAGTCCTTGCATCTCCGAATTTACGTGAAGATGATGCCGCGTGACGATCTGCTTGTAAAGCAAAGCTTTTT
>JBDTMS010000035.1:0-13117 GCA_039934195.1 Betaproteobacteria bacterium | reverse complement strand
TCTCCCGAAGTATTCGGCTCCACCGAGTCTTCGAGCACCGGGATATCGGCTTCGAGCGGTGTCGGCGCATCTTCTATCGGTTCGGTGAGCATCGGTACGCCCTCGACCAATCGACGGGGTACGCGTCCTTGATGCTTTTGAATGAGCGAATCCAGCTTTCCGAACAGATCGGTCGGCTCGTCGCTCCCCGAGCCGTGCGCGGGCGGCTGCTTAGCGTCGCTGCTCATTCTGCGATAGATCGCACAATCATGCTGCCAACTCTTTCATATCGTGCGTGCGAATTTCGTAGCCGCGATCGCGATAGAAGCGATAGCGGTTGCGCGCCAGTTCTCGCTCCTGATCATCCAGACCGACAATCTCAAGAACACGCTCGAAACGGCTGAACACCGCAGGACAACTTTCGCAGAGATTGACGAGGATCTCCTCGTGCACGACCGGCTCGGCACGATGGTCGATAATAATCGGCGTGACCATTGCGAGCGGATGATCGCTGCGGCAGTGAGGCAAAAAGCCGACGGCAGGTTGCTGCCACATATGTTTGTCGACTCGCTCGGCGGCTTCGAGATCTCCGGTGAGGATCATCAATCGCCGATTACGCGCTAGTGCTTTTGCCGCCAACGTGCACAGCATCTGCAATCTATTTTCGACATGCGTATAAAAGTCGACCTGTGTCATTTGGATAAAACGCTGCGCATCGAAGCGTCGATCACTCGTGGCGTGCGGCGCGTCTCGCGATCAAGACTGGGCATCGGCGCGTTGCATCAGAAACGTCGTCAACAGAGGCACCGGCCGCGCAGTCGATCCTTTGTCTTTGCCGGAGCGCCATGCCGTGCCCGCCACATCCAGATGTGCCCAGTGAAACTTGCCAGCGAAGCTGGCGAGAAAACACGCGGCGGTCACGCTGCCCGCCGGTCGGCCGCCGATATTCGCGAGGTCTGCGAATGGACTCTTAATCTGCTCTTTATAGTCGTCCCACAAAGGCATCTGCCAAGCGCGGTCCCACGCAGCTTCACCCGCTTGCAACAACTCACTGGCCAGCGCGTCATCGTTTGCATACAAGCCCGATGCAACGTGTCCCAACGCGATCACGCATGCGCCCGTTAGTGTGGCGATATCGATTACCACTGCGGGGTCGAAGCGTTCCGCATAAGTCAACGCGTCGCATAGGATCAGGCGGCCTTCAGCGTCCGTGTTGAGGATCTCGATCGTCTGACCCGACATGCTCGTGACGATATCACCGGGTTTCACCGCGTCGCCGCCCGGCATATTTTCGCAGCTCGGGATGATGCCAATGACGTTGATCGGGAGTTTCATTTCCGCCAGCGCTCGGAACGTGCCGAGCACACTGCCAGCGCCCGACATGTCGTACTTCATCTCGTCCATTTCTGCTGACGGCTTGAGCGAAATGCCGCCGGTATCGAACGTAATGCCTTTGCCCACGAGCACGACCGGCTTCTGCTTCTTCGGACCGCCGTTGTATTGCAGGACGATGAGCTTCGCAGGCTCGCGCGTGCCCTTGGTGACGGCGACAAACGCGCCCATGCCGAGCTTTTGCATGTCCTTGAGCTCGAGCACTTCGCACTTCAACTTGTATTGCTTCGCCAAATCCTGCGCCTGCTTCGACAGATAAGTCGGCGTGCAGATGTTGCTCGGCAGGTTACCCAGATCCTTCGCGAGGCTCATGCCGTTGCCGAGTGCACTGCCACGCTCGACAGCACTCGCAACCGATTCGCTGGATTTCGCCAGCAGGCCGAGTGATAGTTTGAATTCCCGCGGTGCCGCCTCTTTCTTGCTCTTCAGCCGATCGAAACGATAAGTCGTGTCGATGGCGATTACCGAAAATTGCGTTGCACGCCAGACGATGTCGCGATTGTTGACTGGCAGCTCCGCGAAATACACGACCGCGTCTTTCGCCCCGGTGTCGCGCAGGGCGCGCACACTGGCGCGCACGGCATCGCGATATGGTCTCGCGCCGAAGTCATCGGGCTTGCCGAGTCCGACCAGCATCACACGGGCTGACGCGATACCGCGCGGCTTCGGCAGCATCAGCGATGAACCGAGCTTGCCGTCCAGATCGCCTTGCTCCAACACCGAAGTGAGATAGCCTTTCGTGGCGCGGTCGAGCGCCTGAGCCGCATCGCTCAAACGCCGCGATTCGAACACGCCGACGACGATGCAATCTGCTTTCTGCTTTTCCGGGCTTCCGACTTTTATGCTAAATTCCACCTGAGCTCCTGTGTTTCACCAATAGATTTAATCGCTTAATGGGGAATTATCACGTCACCATTCGATAAAAGTCAAAGCTGTTGTCTATGATTTTTTTGCGCTCGACATTGCGCGAATTCACAGCGGTCGGCATCGCGGTCTTTCTCGTACTCCTCGTCATCACCTTCACCACCCAGCTCATTCGCTTTCTCGGTTTCGCAGCGGGCGGTGGCATCCCAAGCGATGCGGTGCTCATCCTCCTCGGTTTTTCCGCGCTGGGCTACCTCTCCGTACTGCTGTCCGTGACGCTGTTTTTATCGGTGCTGCTGAGCGTAACCCGTGCGTATCGCGACTCCGAAATGGCGGTATGGCACAGCTCCGGCCTTGGCTTGATGGCGTGGTTTCGGCCCGTGCTCGTGTTCGGCGCGCCGATTGTGGTCGTCGTCGCACTGCTGAGCCTGTATCTGACGCCCTGGGCGATCGGCAAGAGCGAGCAGTATCGGCATCAGCTGGAAAGTCGCGATGATGTCTCAGCGGTGTCTCCAGGTGTGTTCAAGGAATCTAAAAACGGCGAACGCGTATTTTTCGTGGAGAAGGTGAGCAGCGATCTAAGCCAGGTCGCCAACATTTTCGTGAACTCGATTCAAAGCGGCAGACAAGGCGTCATGGTGGCCAAGCGCGGCTATACCGAATTGAACGAGAAGGGAGATCGCTATCTGGTGCTAATCGATGGCCGCCGCTACGAAGGGCAGCCCGGTGAAGCGGACTACCGCGTGGTTCGCTTCGAGCGCTATTCGGTGCGGATCGAGCAGAACGAGAACAAAACTTTTTTCCCATCGCAGAAATCTCTTTCTACGCGTCAGCTCCTCGAGAATCCTACGGCTGTGAATCTGTCCGAGCTGACTTGGCGTGTCGGCCTGCCGGTGTCGGCCATGGTGCTGGCGTGCCTCGCGATTCCATTGTCGGCCGTCAACCCGCGCACCGGGCGATTTTTCAATGTACTGGTCGCGGTGTTCGTGTACATGATCTACAGCAATCTCATCAGTATTTTTCAGGCCTGGGTGGCGAAAGGTTCGCTAAACCCGCTGGTCGGCATGTGGACCGTGCACATCGTGATGATCGTGCTGCTTGCATTCTTACTCTACCGGCGGATTTTCGGATTGCGCTTGTCGGCGTTGCTAGGGCGATGAAAACGATCCGCCGATATTTAAGACGTCAGGTCGCCGGCAGCATCATCCTGGTGCTAACTGCCCTGCTCATGTTGTTCGCGTTTTTCGATCTGATCTACGAGCTCAAAGATATCGGGATCGAAGGCTACAAGCTGACCGCCGCGGTGGTCTTCGTCGTGCTCAGCATTCCGGGGCATCTCTATGAGTTGCTGCCGGTGGCAGCGCTCATCGGTACGTTATTCGCGCTAGCGCAACTCGTGATCCATTCCGAGTATGCCGTGATGCGTACCTCGGGCGTATCGATCTCCAACATGGCCGGCGCGCTGCTGCAAGTCGGCGTTTTTTTCGCGCTTGCGACGTTCGTGACCGGCGAATTTCTCGCGCCTCTATCCGAAGAAGCCGCGCAGAAAATGCGTTTGCGGCAAACCAGCAGCGTCGTCGCGCAGTCGTTTCGTTCAGGCCTGTGGGTGAAGGACGAGACCAGCTTCGTCAACGTATCCCGTGTGCTATACGACGCGACACTGCAGGAAGTGCGCATCTACGAATTCGATGATCAGTATCGCCTGCGTACGATCAGTCATGCGCAGGAAGGCAAATACGTGCGCAACAGTCTGTGGCATCTGAAGAACGTGGTGCAAACGAAATTCGAGGAGTCGCGTACGTCGGTCGCAAAATCCGCGGAGCTCGATTGGCACTCCGTGCTCACACCGAGCATTCTCAGCGTTTTGCTGGTGCCACCCGAGAAGATGTCGTTGTGGACGCTGTTCTCATACGTGCAGCACCTGCGCGAAAATCGCCAGGAATCGGCGCGCTACGAGATCGCGCTGTGGAATAAAGTGATTTATCCGTTCGCGGTACTGGTGATGATGGTTCTGGCGCTGCCGTTCGCGTACATGAACGTGCGCGAAGGCGGCATCAGCACTAAGATCTTCGCGGGCATCATGCTTGGTCTGAGTTTCCATCTGCTCAATCGGTTGTTCGGCCACATCGGCCAACTGGCTTCGTGGCCGCCGATCTTGGCCGCGTTCGTTCCGACGGTATTTTTCCTGATCCTCGCAAGCGTTCTTACCTACCGCCTCGAGCGGCGCTAACTCAGCTCGGCTGGACCTGCTGAACGCGCAGAGCATTGCGGCGCGGCTTGCTGTCGACGAGCCGCGTGCCCGCCAACCGATCATGCAGAAACTGACGTTCGCGATCGGCGAGCGCCCACCAAAACCCGATGCCTCCCAGAAAAAAGCCGAAGAGGGCGATGCCATAGCGCAACAGCGCTTGTCGCGTCGAGGGTCGTGAACCGTCTTTCTGCGCTAGTCGGATGTGCCATGTCCGCATCGCCAGCGTTTGACCGCGCTGCCAGCAATAGGAAAAATAAGCGCCGAGAACGCTAACCAGCCATAACTGAAACAGTGCGTGCAGCAACGGCGTACGGGCGGCTTGCGTCAACGCGAGAAACAGGTACGCAGAAATAAATAGGATGGGGACAAGCAGAAACGCCTCGTAGAACAGACTGGCAAAACGGCGCCGCACGCCTGCCAGATGCGGCGAGTTTTCTGCAGTGCTATCCGCGATTTCGGGCCTGAGGTCGGACACGAATAAAATTAGACAAGTCGAGGGGTGCGGTTCTCGCGTACTGCAGTTGATCGCTGGCGCGTCTGCTGTAAGGTCAGCAAACCGGCGAGAAGGCGGCCGACGCGCCGATCGGATCGCGTCAGTCCAGGTCGATGGTCTTGCTGGGCTTCACCGTCGTCCTCGGCGGACGGGCCTGACGAAGACTGTGTTTCTCCTGTTCGCTCAGCGCGTCGTATTCCTTCCACTTGCGTCGAAGGTCGGCGCGCTTATCGGGCGGTAACTCTTTGAGAGTGCGGTAGCGCTCTCTAACTCTTGCGCGCTGCTGGGGCGTCAGGGTTGCCCATTCTTTCATCCTCGACTGTACCCGCTGCTGTTCCGCCGGCGTCATCTTGGGGTAGTGCTTTGCGATCTCGAGCCATTTCGCTCGTCGCGCAGATTCGATGTTGGGCCAGTCCTGCGCGAGAGGTGCAAGGATTTTCTGGTGTTCAGGATTGAGCTGCGTCCACTCGACTGCGCGAATATCAGCTGCAGCTTTGCCGGCCACGGCCCCCATTGGCAGACTGAGCAACAGCAAAACTGCGAGCACTACTCCGTGGATTGATGATTGAGCCAAGTCTCGAACCCTTGATCCAGATATGCGGTGACCGGCAATTCGTCGCTCAGCACCTGCGCGTCGAGTTCTGCAACATCGACTTTCTGCGGCGTCTCCTGTTCCAGCAGGAACAGTCCCGACAGTCCTAGGATGAGGGCCATCACAGGCACGAGAATGCGACGGCTGAGAAGGGTCGGTGCGCCGGCGGCGGCGCCAGGCAATGAGGCATCGGCATGCAGGCGGCCAATCGCGGCCTCACGCGCCAAACGCAGACGATAGACCGTACCCGCGGATAAATCCTCCAGGCTCTGATCCAGTTTGGTAGCTATGTTTCGCGCGAGATTATCGTCATTCACAGTTCGATTCCTCTTGCCTTGAGGAAAACGGCTAAAGCGTGCGTGGCTCTGGAGCAGTGCGTCTTCACGCTGCCTTCCGAGCAACCCATCGCACGCGCAGTTTCTTGCACATCCAGTTCCTCCCAGTAACGCAGGAGAAAAGCCTCGCGTTGACGTGCCGGCAGACTCTCTAAGCCTTTCTCGATCACCCGGGTCACTTGTTGACGTTCAAGCTCCTGACTGGGACCGAGAAATACGCCGGGACTGGCGGTAACCTCCATCGTCTCCAGCGGGTCATGATCGTCTTCGTCGGGCCGGGACTGCAGCGACGAGAGCAGCGTGGTCCACAGCGATCGAACCTTCTGGCGCCGGTAATAATCCCGGATCGTATTCTGCAAAATGCGCTGAAACAGCAGAGGCAGCTCTGCCATAGGCTTGCCGGCGTACTTCTCCGTCAGTTTTAACATCGCGTCCTGGACGAGGTCCAGCGCTACATGCTCGTCCCGGACTGCGAATACTGCCTGCTTGAACGCGCGGCGCTCGACCTCGGCGAGGAAATTTGCAAGCTCTTTTTCGGTTGCCAGAAGAAGCCGCCCCGCTGGTTGTGGCTACGTGAGTAGCCGGTAAGCGGGATGTTAACAAAAGGCGTCTCCCCTTGCGCTCGTGCCGGCGCTAGATCGCGAGCGAGTCTAACTACCTGTGCTTGCGGCGATTTGTTCATCATGCGTGGGACGTCTACAATAGCTGACCGTCGAGCCGCCTATATCCGTGAACCTAACCCATCACTTTCTCATCGCGATGCCCAGCATGGCGGACCCCAACTTCGCCAAGTCGCTCACATACATTTGCGAGCACAACGACCAAGGCGCACTCGGCGTTATGGTGAATCGGCCGATGGACATGACGCTGAGCGATCTGTTCGAGCAGATTGAAATCCCGCTGCACGATCGTCGCCGCGGTCTCACGCCGGTGTATTTCGGTGGCCCGGTACACGTGGATCGCGGCTTCGTGCTGCATCGACCGCCAGGCGAATGGCAGTCGACACTGTCGATTACCGGCGAGGTCGGACTGACGACATCGCGCGATATCTTGCAGGCGGTCGGAGAAGGGCGAGGGCCAGACCAGATTCTCGTATCGCTTGGCTACGCGGGGTGGGCGCCCGGTCAACTGGAACAAGAGCTGACCCAGAACGCATGGCTTACCGTTGCCGCCGACCTGGACGTGTTGTTTGCGCTGGCGCCCGAGCACAGATTATCGGCGGCGATGCATTTGCTTGGCATCGATCCGAGCCGGCTGTCCGATGATGTCGGCCATGCATGATATTCGCCAAACTGATCGTTTGTATTGCACGCCCGTCGGCTAACGCTGGATCGAGCAGATGAACACGGGCACTGTGTTGGCGTTCGACTACGGTGAGAAACGACTCGGCGTTGCGGTGGGGGAGTCGAGCCTCGGCATCGCTCATCCGGTGGAAACGATCAGTGCCGGCAACGACGCAGCGCGGATGGAGCACGTCGCACGCGTGGTTCAGGAATGGCACCCTGTGCTCGTGATCGTTGGGCTGCCAATTCACATGGATGATCGCGACCATGCTCTGGCCGCGCGCTGTCGGCGTTTTGCGGAACAGGTCACAAGGCGGTTCGGCGTGGCGACGCGCCTGATCGACGAGCGCCTGAGCTCGGACGCTGCGAGCGAATCGCTGCGGGAAGCGGGCATACGCGGCATCAAACAGAAAGCGATGCTCGATCAGGTCGCGGCACAGCACATCTTGCAAACCTATTTCTCCATGCGCGATGAAGTTACCTGACGCCGAAATATTACTGGCCGATCTGGCGAATCGCATTCGTGCCGATGCGGGTCCGCTGCTTTCGTTGGTCGGCATCCATACCGGCGGCGTATGGATCGCACAGCGGCTCCACCAGATGCTGGGTCTGTCGATTCCGATCGGCACCATCGACGTTGCGTTCTACCGGGACGACTATAAAACCACCGGTATGCGCGCGGGCGTGAAGCCCTCGGACATTCGATTCAAGGTCGAGAGCGCGAACATCGTATTGGTCGACGATGTGCTCTATACCGGGCGTACGATCCGCGCCGCGATGAACGAGATCTTCGATTACGGTCGGCCGGCTTCGATCCGGCTGGCTGCGCTGATCGATCGCGGCGGTCGCCAGCTGCCGGTCTGCGCTCAATATGTCGGCGCCAGCGTGGACGTGCCGGACGGCCAAACCATCGTCTTGCAACGCTCGAACAGCGGCCAGTTGAGCCTGGCCCTCGAAGCGGCGACGGTGTGACTTCGATGCCGCCGAATACTCAGCTAACTTCAGAAGGCAAGCTCAATCACCTGCTCACCATCGAAGGATTGCCGCGCGCTATCTTGCTGCAGATTTTGGATACGGCGAAGTCGTTCGTGTCGGTTACCGAGCAAGAGGTCAAGAAAGTACCGCTGCTCAGAGGCAAGGCGATCTTCAATCTGTTCTTCGAATCGAGCACCAGAACGCGCACGACGTTCGAGATCGCCGCCAAGCGCCTGTCCGCCGACGTGGTGAATCTCAACATTGCGACATCGTCGCAGAGCAAGGGCGAAACGCTGCTCGATACAGTTGCCAATCTAGCGGCCATGCACGCCGATATGTTCATCGTGCGGCACAGTCAGAGCGGCGCCGCGCATCTGATTGCAAGTCATGTCGGTCCGAATATCCACGTCGTCAATGCCGGCGACGGCCGCCATGCGCATCCGACGCAGGCGTTGCTCGATATGTTCACGATCCGCGAATACAAGGGTGAGTTCAGCGGGTTGCGCGTAGCAATCGTCGGTGATGTTCTGCACTCGCGCGTCGCGCGCTCGGAAATTCACGCACTCAATGCGCTGGGTGTCGCCGAGGTACGGGTCATCGGTCCGCGTACGCTGCTGCCGAATTATGTGGAGGCGCTCGGCGTGAAGGTCTTCCACGACATGCACGGCGGCTTGCAAGACGTCGACGTGGTGGTGATGCTCCGCTTGCAGAACGAGCGCATGAACGGAACGTTGTTGCCGAGCGCGGGCGAATTCTTCAAACACTATGGTTTGACGCCAGCGAAGCTCGCGCGCGCAAAGCCGGACGCGATCGTCATGCATCCTGGTCCGATGAATCGCGGCGTTGAAATCGACTCGACGGTTGCCGACGGCAAGCAGTCGGTGATCTTGCCGCAGGTCACCTTCGGCATTGCCGTGCGCATGGCGGTTATGAGTATTCTCGCCGGCAATTGAGACGCATGCATTCTCTCGATCGCATCGTCGCGCACGGTTAGCCCATACCCATGAGGATCCTGATCAAGCACGGCAGGCTCATCGATCCGGCTACCGGCATGGATCGCATCGGCGATCTGTTCATTGCAGATGGCGATATCGTCGCTGGCGAAAAGGCGGTCGTGTCGTTTACGCCGGATCGAACCATCGACGCGTCCGGACTGGTCGTGTGCCCTGGCCTGATCGACCTTTCCGCTCGTCTTCGCGAACCCGGTTTCGAATACAAGGCTACGCTCGAGAGCGAAATGAAGGCAGCCATTGCGGGCGGCGTGTCGAGCCTCGTTTGTCCGCCTGACACCGACCCGCCACTCGACGAACCTGGCTTGATCGAGATGTTGAAATTTCGCGCGCGTGGCCTCAACCAGGCTCGTGTCTATCCGCTCGGTGCGCTCACACAAGGTTTGCAGGGCGAGCGCCTCACCGAGATGGCATTCCTGCACGAGGCGGGCTGCGTCGCATTCAGCCAGGCCGACGCCCCGATCAGCGATAAGCAAGTGCTCCTACGCGCGCTCGCTTACGCGCGCACGTTCGATTTCGCAGTATGGCTGCGGCCACAGGATGAAACGCTTTCGCGCGGCGGAGTCGCGCACGACGGCGAGCAGGCAACGCGTCTCGGCCTCCCCGTCATACCGTCGTGTGCAGAAACTGTTTCGCTGGCGGTGATCTTGATCCTGGCGAAAGCAACTGACGCTCGCGTGCACCTTTGCCGCATCTCCACAGCCGACGGCGTCGAGCTCGTTCGCCAAGCCAAACGTTCGGGCATGCGCGTGAGTTGCGACGTCGCTATTCATCACGTGCACCTGAGCGAGATGGACCTCGGCTATTTCAATTCGAACTGCCATCTCATTCCGCCATTGCGCAGCGAATCGGATCGACAGGCATTACGGGCCGGCCTCGCCGATGGCACGATCGACGCGATCTGTTCGGATCACACTCCCGTCGATGACGATGCCAAGCAGGTGCCGTTCGGTGAGTCCGAAGCCGGTGCCACTGGTTTGGAGCTTCTGCTGCCGTTGACTCTCAAATGGGCAGTGGAGTCGAACCTGCCGCTGTCCGCAGCGCTCGCGCGCGTCACGTCTGCCCCGGCGAGCGTGCTGAATCGCCCCGGCGGAACGCTGGCAGCAGGAAGTCCCGCGGACCTCTGCATATTCGATCCGCTTCGATCATGGGTAGTCAACCGCTCCGCGCTCTACAGTCAAGGCAAGAACACGCCGCTATTGGACACTGAGGTTCACGGTCAGACGGCCTTTACCGTGGTCGCGGGCAACGTCGTGTTCGATCGTGCACTTGAAATGCAGCGTTAACGGCACCAACACCTAGTTTCTACGCCAGAACACGGGTCCCTTTTAGAAAATATCGTCTGCCTGCTACAAGTCTGATAGCCCGAATCACGGCCCCAAATTTCCGCGAGCACCCTCGTCGGTTGCCGCCGCACCGAGATCTCAACAAACATGAATCCATTACTCGATTTTTCCGGGCTTCCACGCTTTTCGGACATAACAGCGGAGGACGTCACCCCAGCGATCGATCGCCTGATTGCCGACAATCGGGCGTTGTTGGCTCAGGTTGGAACTGATCCGAATTCGCCTACCTGGGACGGGTTTGTGGCGCCGCTGGACGATGCCAATGAGCGTTTGGCGCGCGCGTGGGGGCAGGTCGCTCACCTCAATGCGGTGATGAATAGCCCGGCGTTGCGGGAAACCTACACCGCAAATTTGCCGAAAATCAGCAAGTACTACGCGGAGCTGTCGCAGGACCCAAACTTGTTTCGCAAGTACAAAACGCTGCGCGAAAGCACGGCGTTCGATGTGTTGAACCCGGCGCAGAAAAAAATCATCGACAATGAGCTACGTGACTTCCGCCTCGGCGGCGCAGAGCTTGCCAGCGAAGCTAAGGAAGAATTCAAGCGGCTGCGTGAAAAGCTGGATGGTCTCTCGTCGCGTTTCAGCGATAACGTACTGGACGCGACCAACGCATTCGAGCTTTTCGTGACGGATACGAGCGAGCTGGCTGGATTACCGGTCGACGTGCTGGAAGCCGCGGCTGCCGCAGCCTCTGCCGACGGTAGAGACGGCTGGAAATTCACGCTGCATATGCCGAGCTACCTGCCGGTAATGCAGTACGCCGATAACCGCAGCGTTCGCGAGCGGATGTACCGCGGCTATTACACGCGCTCTGCTGAATTCGGCAATCCAGACTGGGACAACGGACCGCTGATTGGGCAGATTCTGGAGAGCCGTCGCGCCTTGGCACAGCTCCTCAACTATACAAGCTTTGCGGAGCTGTCACTGGCACCCAAGATGGCCGATACGCCCGCTGAGGTGCTAGCGTTTCTCAACGACTTGGCCACACGCGTGCGGCCATTTGCCGTTCGCGATTACGAAGAGCTGCAGCGGTTCGCCCGCGAAGAACTCGGCCTGTCCGACTTGCAAGCCTGGGATGTTTCCTGGGCATCCGAGAAGCTGCGTGGGGAGCGTTATGCGTTTTCCGAGCAGGATGTGAAACAGTACTTTCCAGAGACGCAGGTGCTGCCGGGCATGTTTAGTCTGGTGGAGAAAATCTATGGCATCGGCATCGTTCCGGGCAGCGCGCCGACCTGGCATCCGGATGTGCGGTTTTTCGATATTTACGATCGGCGTCCCACCGACGGTAAACCTGCAACGCTGATCGGCCAGTTCTACATGGATCTATATGCGCGCGCGTCGAAGCGGGGCGGGGCCTGGATGGACGACGCTATTACGCGCAAGCGCAAAGGAGATCGGTTGCAGACGCCGGTTGCCTATCTCAACTGCAATTTTTCCCCGCCGCTGGAAGGGCGTCCTGCTCTGTTCACGCACGACGAGGTCATCACGCTGTTTCATGAGTTCGGTCACGGACTGCATCATCTGCTCACACAGGTCGAGCATCGCGGCGTTTCCGGCATCAACGGCGTGGAGTGGGATGCGGTGGAATTGCCCAGTCAGTTCATGGAAAACTTCGCGTGGGAATGGGCCGTCCTGCAAGAGATGACGGCGCACTTCGAGACCGGTGAGTCGCTGCCTAGAGCTCTGTTCGACAAGATGCTCGCCGCCAAGAATTTCCACAACGGCATGCAGTTTGTACGCCAGCTGGAATTCTCGCTATTCGATATGCAATTGCATTCCGATTTCGAGCCCGGTGGACCCAGTAGCGCGCTGCAATTGATCGATGAGATTCGCCGCCGGGTCGCTGTGGTCGTTCCGCCGGCCTACAATCGCTTCCCCAATAGTTTTTCCCACATCTTCGCGGGCGGCTATGCAGCTGGCTACTACAGCTACAAGTGGGCTGAAGTCCTGTCGGCAGACGCCTACAGTCTGTTTGAGGAACTCGGTGTCCTGAATCCAGAGGCTGGTGCGCGCTTCCGGCGAGAGATCCTGGGCGTCGGCGGCAGTCGGCCCGCGCTGGAATCCTTCAAAGCCTTCCGCGGCCGGGAGCCCAGTCTGGACGCCCTTCTCCGCCACAGCGGCATGGCGGTTGCTTAACAGAACGGAATCGAGCTTTCCGAGGCCATCCATCATGGACCCGCGCCCTATCGTTGTAACCTGCTGCCTCGCCGGCGTCGCCGCGCTCCTGGTGCTCGCCATCCCGGCCGCAGCGGACAAGCTATATAAGTGGACCGATAAGGCAGGCAACATCCACTACACCGATCTGCGGCCTACAGAAAAGGTAAAGGCGCAGGAGCGGCGCAAGTTCGGCGATAAACCCGCCGACGTGGAACTACCCTATAGCCTGCAGAAGGCAGTCGACGACCATCCGGTTACCTTATTCACAGCGGATACCGGGTGTGCCGATGCGTGCGGAAAAGCTAGCAAACATCTCAAGCAGCGCGGCGTACCGTATACCGAGAAGAATGCGCGCGATGGCGCTGTCGCCGGAGAAGTCAAAGCTGCAAACGGCGGCAAACTGGAAGTGCCGTTCTTGAAGATTGGCAATCAGTTCATCC
>JBDTMS010000034.1:0-13208 GCA_039934195.1 Betaproteobacteria bacterium | reverse complement strand
CGGCGCGGCACACTCGTTGCCGTCGACGATGTCTCGTTCGACATCGCGCCCGGCGAAATCCTCGGCGTCGTCGGCGAATCGGGCGCCGGCAAATCCCTCACCGGCGCTGCAATCATCGGTTTGCTCGATCGCCCCGGCCGTATCGCAGCCGGCGAGATCGCCTTGCAAGGCGAGCGAATCGACAACCTCGACGCCGACGCGCTACGCCGCATTCGCGGACGGCGTATCGGCGCGATCTTTCAAGACCCGCTCACCTCGCTCAATCCGCTCTACACCATCGGCCGCCAGATTACAGAGACGATTCTCACCCACCTTCCGGTCACGCCGCGCGAAGCGCGTGAGCGTGCGCTGGCGCTGCTGGAAGAGGTCGGCATCCCCGCCGCCGCCGAACGGCTAGATCATTATCCGCACCAATTCTCCGGCGGTATGCGTCAACGCGTCGTCATCGCGCTTGCACTGTGCGCCGAGCCGATCCTGATCATCGCGGATGAGCCCACGACGGCACTCGATGTTTCCACGCAGGCGCAGATCATCGCGCTGCTGAAACGGTTATCCGATCAGCATGGGGCCGCGGTAATGCTGATCACGCACGACATGGGCGTCATCGCCGAAACGGCGCATCGCGTAGCCGTGATGTATGCGGGACGCGTCGTCGAAATCGGTCCGGTGCGCAGCGTGATTCACGCCCCGCGCCATCCCTACACCGCCGGGCTGATGCGATCGATACCGACCTTGGGCGCAACCGGTGCACGGCTCGCGCAGATCGACGGCAGCATGCCGCGACTGGATGCAATTCCATCGGGCTGCCCATTCCATCCGCGTTGTCCGCAACGATTCGAGCGCTGCGATCGCGAGCGACCGCCCCTGCTTGCTGTAGACGATCGACTCACTGCGTGCTGGCTGTACGATTCTGGGCATGGCTGACGCGCCGCGTACGCTGGTGAAGCTGGACGGTGTCGGGCGCGATTTCGACGTGTCCAAGCCGTGGCTCAATCGTGTGGTCGAACGCGCGCCGAGGCGGCTGCTGAAAGCGGTGGACGATGTTTCGATCGAAATTCAGCGCGGCGAGACGTTCGCGCTCGTCGGCGAATCGGGCTGCGGCAAATCCACGGTTGCACGGCTCATCGTCGGATTGTATCGGCCTTCGCGCGGTCGCATAGCATTCGACGGCGAGGCACAGCGCGCCGGCATGAATGTCTGGAGCCTTGCGGTTCGGCGGCGCATGCAGATGATCTTTCAAGATCCCTACGCGAGTCTCAATCCACGCTGGCGCGTGTCGGATGTCATCGCCGAGCCGTTGCGCACGCACGGACTGCGCCGCTCGCGAGGGCAAATGCGCGATCGCGTCGACCAGCTACTGCTACAGGTCGGCTTATCGTCGAAAGACGGACGCAAATATCCGCACGAGTTCTCCGGCGGTCAGCGCCAGCGAGTGTCGATTGCGCGCGCGTTGTCGTCCGAGCCGGAATTTCTGGTGTGCGACGAACCGACATCGGCGCTCGATGTGTCGGTGCAGGCGCAGATCCTCAATCTGATGCGAGCACTGCAGGAAAGCCTCGGACTTACGTATCTGTTCATCTCGCACAACCTCGCGGTGGTGTCGCAGATGTCGACGCGGGTCGGCGTGATGTATCTGGGGCGCCTGGTCGAAATCGCCGACGCGCAAACGTTGTTCACGCATCCGCATCATCCGTACACGCGCATGCTGCTCGATGCGATTCCCGATCTGGCGATGAGCGGACGCGTACGCACGCCGGTAGCGGGCGAGGTTGCCAATCCGCTCGAGCCACCTACCGGTTGCGCATTTCACCCGCGCTGCCCGTATGCCAACGCGCGCTGCGTGAACGAACGGCCCGAGCTAGAACCGGGACTGTCGGCCACGCGCGTCGCCTGCCACGCCATCGAAGAAGGCCGTATATCCATATAGGCGGCTTCAGTCGTGGCGGTCGTGTGCCGTTGTATGAGCGGTCAGCAACAACCGGGAGCGTCGCCCCGATGTCCAGTAAGCGCGAAACGCTCGAGCAGGCCATCGAGCATCACATGGCCGGCCGCCTTGACCAGGCCGAACGCCTGTACCTCATGCTGCAAACGCGCTATCCGAATGATGAAGAGATCCTCTACCTGCTCGGCGTGTTGTCTTGCGATGTCGGCATTCCGGACGCCGCCTATCGCTTTCTCGATCAAGCGTTGACCTTGTGTCCCGGCTTCGTCGACGCTCGTCATCAGCTCGGCCTGGCCTTTGCGCAGGCAGGCAGACACCAAGATGCATTGGCGCAATTCGATCTGGTATTGCAGAGCGCACCTGAGCGGATCGCCTCGCACATTGCCGCAGCCGAAGCACTGAGCGCGACAAGCCGTGAACAGCAAGCGGCCGCGCGCCTCGAACAATTAGTCGCCCTCGATAACAACGCCGACGCCTGGCGGATGCTCGCAAAGGTTGAGCTGCAGCGGCATGATCCAGCACGCGCGGAGGCGTGTTGTCTCGCCTCACTGGCAGTCGCGCCCGATCAGCCGGATACGTTGAACTATCTCGGACTTGCTCGATTGCAGCAGCGTAAATTCGGCGCAGCGGTCGAGCCGCTCGCGCGCGCGCTCGAGTTGGCGCCCGAGGCAAATCAAGCGCGCAACAATCTCGGCACGGCGCTGCGTAAGCTCGGCCGCGTGCCTGAGGCGCAGATGCTGTTCGAGCAGGCACTGATGCAGGATCCGAGCTACGTGGAAGCGCGCGCAAATCTTGCCGATGCGCTTCGGGTGAGCGGGCATCTACAAGAAGCTCGCGCACACCTCGAGCAAGTCGTCGCCGCCGCGCCGCGCATGCTCAGCGCACTGAACAACTACGCAGTACTCCTACAAGATCTAGGCGAACACGCTGAGGCGCTGGCTGTACTCGAGCGGGCAAGTGCGCTGGCGCCGGACACTCCACAGGTACGCTGGAATCGAGCGCTGAGCGAACTGGCAACCGGCAACTACGCGCAAGGCTGGGCCAACTTCGAAGCGCGCTGGGAAGGCTGCGAGAATCTTCGTGGCGGCTATACGAAACCGCCGGAGCGTGCGTGGCGCGGCGAGCCGATCGCCGGCAAGCGCGTATTGTTGTGGGCCGAGCAAGGTTTCGGCGACACGCTGCAGTTCGTTCGCTTCGCTCGCGACTTGTCGGAACGTGGCGCGACGGTGATCTTGGAAGCGCAGCCCGAACTGGTCACTGCTTTGCGCACCGTGCCGCACCTGGCGAGCGTGATCGCGCGCGGCGAGCCATTGCCGGAATACGATGTGCATTGTCCGTTGCTGAGTCTGCCGCATCGCTTGGAACTAACGCTCGGTTCGCTCCCCGTTACCGGTGCGTATCTGATGGCCGATGCGGATCTCGAACAGCGTTGGGCGGAACGGCTCGCCGACTATCAGCATCCACGCGTCGGTCTGGTATGGGCCGGCCGTGCGCGCCCCGGCGCCGTGGATCTCGCGGCGATCGATGCGCGGCGGAGTCTGAGCTTCGCGCAACTTGCGGCGATCACGGCTGTAAGCGGCGTGCAATTTTTCAGCCTGCAGAAGGACGGCGACCAGCCAGGCAATGCGCGCCCGAACTGCGTCGATTTCAGCGCCGAATGGCGCGACTTCGCAGATACCGCTGCCTTCGTTGCCAATCTCGACCTCGTGATCAGCGTCGACACGGCGGTCGCACACTTGGCGGCAGCAATGGGCAAGCCGGTGTGGCTGCTCAATCGTTACGACTCATGCTGGCGCTGGCTGCGCGACCGCGACGACTCACCGTGGTATCCAACGCTGGTGCAATTTCGCCAACCGAAGCCGGGAGACTGGGCAACACCAGTCCGGCAAATTGCCGACGGACTCAAACAGTGGCTTGCAAATCGTCCGCGCGCAGCGGCGTAACGCTACGCGCGGGCAAAATCATTTTTCCGGCAGCGCGAATACGACGAGCGTCAGCGAGCCGGGCGGCGCTTGCCAGAACGCCGCTGCCATCCCAGAGATAACCGCCACATACTGTTTGCCGCCGACTGCATAGCTGACTACCCCGCCGGTTATCGGCGCACCGACATTGAAGCGGTACAAAACGCTACCGCTGTTCGCATCGATCGTGATGAAATCGCCGGTGACTTCGCCGGTGAACAGGACGTCGCCTGCGGTCGCCGTCACAGCGGCGAGCATGGGGCGGCTCGATTGATACTTCCACACTTCCGCGCCGGTCGAAGCTTTCACAGCGGTTAACCAACCACGCGATTTATCGACTGGATCCCAGGTGAACGAGCCGCCCATGAATTGCTGTCCGGCAATAAAGCGCGACTCATCATCGGTCTTGAAGACGCCGCACCAGTCCACCGTAGGAATCACCAGCAAATCCTTTTGCGGGTGGTACGCGGGGATGCTCCACTCCGCGCCGCCGGCCAACCCTGGACAGGTATAAACGCCTTCGGGCGTCGGGTCGATGTCGGCGTTCGAGCGCGTCGTCACCGGCACCGCATATATTTCCTCGTGGCTTTTGCGATCGATCAGGCGCAGCAAGCCGTCTTTGCCGGCCATGGTGACGACGTCGCGGCTGGTGCCGTTCATGTTCGCGGTAAACAACGGACTCACCACCGGCAAATCCCAATCGTGCGTATCGTGCGGCGCGGCCTGTTTGTACCATTGCAATTGACCGGTCCGCGCGTCCAGCACGATCATCGCGCCGGTATATAGGTTCGTCCCTGGGCGTTGGCCGGCGAAGAAATCCGGCGCGGGATTGCCGACCGGAACGTAGATCAAACCTGTCGCGCTGTCGAACGACGGCGTGGTCCAGATACCGCCGCCACCACGCAAGCGCGCATCTGCCGATCCCCATGTTTCCGCGCCGGGCTCGCCTTCATTGGGCACCGTGTTGAACTTCCACACCGGTGAGCCATCTTGCAGACGAAACGCGCCGATCCAGCCTTTGATGCCGTACTCGGAGCCTGCCGGACCGATAATGATCAGATCCTCGAACAGAATCGGCGTCATGCTGAGCGCTTCGAAGTTGTCCGAGTTGGCCGCCTTCACGTCCCAGAGCAGCCTGCCGGTTTCGGCATCCAGCGCGATCAAGTAGCCATCCTGCGTGCCGCGTACGACTTTGCCGTCCTTGATGGCAGCGCCGCGATTCTTGATCGACGCGTTCGCTTCCTTGCCTTTCATCTTCCAGTCGTAGCGCCACTTCACCTTGCATGTCGCGGCGTCGAGCGCGATGGTCGCGTAAGTCGTCGTGATATACATTGTCCCGCGGTAGACCAGCGGGTTGTTCAACGAACGGTTCAAGTCGGCGCCCTGATATATGCACACCGGGCGCAGCCCCGCCGCATTGCCGACATTGATCTGCTTGAGATCCACGAAGCGCACGCCGGCGTAGTCGTGGTTCGGCAGCAGCCACTCGGTACTCTTGTGCGCCTGGTTGAGCTCAGCCTGCGTCGGCCCGTTTTCAGCATCCGCCGCGACGCCAGCGAGCATCGATACCGTTGCGATGATCGATGCAATCCCAGTTGCTTGCATAACCCTCCCTTGGATTTATTCGAGCGACCCTAGTCGAGCGACTCAGTGCGACTGCGGAATTGCCTTTTTCAGCGCTCGCGATTCCGGCGGCAACTCTAGCTCGCCGACCGGATAGCCATTGCTCTTCAAGATAAACGCGACCACATCGGCATATTGCTGCTTGCTAAGCGAGCCGGGCGCACTGTAAGGCATCGACGTACGGATCACGTAAAACAGATCGTCGATCGTATGCTGTCCATCCGCCCAACGACCGAGAAACGCCGGCCCCGCCAGCGGCGCACCCGGATTGCCTTCGAGCTTGCCGCCGTGGCATACGGTGCAATGCTGCTCGTACAGTTGACCACCGCGCAACGCTTGCGCTTCGCTGTAGAAACCGCCGCTAGCGGCATCGTCCGCGTGAGCGTTCGTGGCAAGCAGTATCAGTGCTGCGAACGCGAGCTTGGAACGCCACTGACGCGGCGGACGCGCCCGGCCTGCGCCAAGGCTTATCGCAACCGGGCCATGATCGGCCCGTCGGCTTGGACGCGATATGGCGCGAGCGTCAAGGCTTGAATACATCGACGGCGAGAATCACGACCGGGCTGCTGCCCTTATTCTCCGCCCAGTGCGTCGTATTCTTTTCTTCGGTCCAGCTCTCGCCGGGTTGATGCTGGCGGGCATCGTCACCGACGTGCTCGGTCAGCGTCCCCGAAACGACGTAGGCAACCCCGGGCCGGCCTTTATGGCTGTGCACGCCAACCACACCGCCAGGCTCGATCGTGACGGTGCGCAAACGAAGCTGCCGGCCGTCCACGCCGTCGAGCTCCTGCTGGCCGAGGTCGAGGGCAGTGGGCGGGCTGACCTTAACCTCTTTCGTTTCGGTTGGCGCTGATTGCTGTCCGACCGCAACACCCAATCCAAATGTCACCGCGGCGGCAACCGCTGCCGCTGCGGCCGTGTAGATCCGTTTCTGGCTCATGAACTCCTCCGATCTGTAGGTAATTATCGTGACCTTCGAACTTATGCGACTGCACGATCGAGCGCGTTGACCCTCTAGATACGCGCTGACCGAGCGATTCTATCCGAATGGAAAGACTCGTCCTCGGGGAGCGCCGTGGGTGCGCACCTGGGCCGATGGCATGGTCCCTGCTCATGCCTCTCCCAAATGACTAACACCATTGCACTAAAAACCCACATGAAAAGAATCCAACGAGGCTTCACGCTCATCGAATTGATCGTCGTGATTATCATTCTCGGCGTGCTTGCGGCGATTGCGGTACCCAAGTTCATCGACCTGTCGAGCGAAGCGATGGATGCTTCGGTCCAGTCGGTGGCGGGCGCGATCTCCTCCAGCGCGGCTATCAACTTCGGCGCGTTCGCCGTCAATTCAGCGAAAGCGGGAGTGCAGCGCCTCAACGCTGCGAACGTATGCACCGTCACCGCATTGGGACCCATGCTCACCGGCGGAACCAGCACACAACTCGTACCGAGCTCCACGTCCGTTATCTATTCGATCGCCGCCTCGCCGACCGGCAATTGCAGCGGCGTGAGCGCGGGCGGCACCACCGTCTCCTGTGTCGTGAATGGTGTCAAAGGCAGCACCACGCGCAGCGCGACCGCATCGGTCGTCTGCACAGGCTAGGCAGTTAGCTGCAAACGAGGCGTGCGCCATGCACGCCGAGCCGTTCGGCACCCCCCGCTGGCGCGCAACACCTGCCGCATGTACACAAGCGGCGATCCTTTCCTCCTTCCTCCTTACTTCTTTCAGCCGTAATCGGTTAGCCAGGTAGTTGGCGGCGTACGCCGCGTCTGCCGGCTCTCAATGCTCCACGAGTGGCAGCGGCGCTGTGTAGCATGAGGACTGATCTGCGCATAGCGCAGGCTGTGCTGTGCGTTCGGGCGATAATTGCTCTGCGTCAAATTGGCGGATTTAGACAAGCCTAGGCAGCGAGCTAATTGCGAGGATGAGAATTCGGAGTGTTGCCTAACGCCCGCTAAATACGCAGACACATGTCGAGCCAGGACGGTTACCAGCGGGAACAGGAGAGGAGCCTCCCGAATGCGCGTGCTTGCGCCACGCGCAATCAGATCAAGACAGACAATCGATTTTCAACGTGTTCCGCCGCAGGATCTGCGAGCACGAACGCTCACGCACCGAGCTGCGCTTTCACTACATCCCCGGTCACCGTTTCATGTTCCAGGAGCTCGGCGACCAGGCCTTCCAGCGCTACGCGGCGGTCCGCCAGCCGTGCAGCACAACGCGCCGCCGCATTGGCGAGGATCTGGCGCGCTTCGACGAGTACGCTTGCGTCGAGCGGTTTGTTCGGACCGTCCGGCGTTAACGCCAGATAATTGAACGCACCGAGCGCCTCGCTGAAGCCGAACTCGCCCGCCATCCGGTAGGCGAGCTGCGATGCGCGTTGCAAATCATCCGCAGCGCCGGTCGATGCGCTGCCAAGGATCAGCGCTTCGGCGGCCCGGCCGGCGAGCAGCATCTCGAGCTGATTGTGCAGCTCGGGTTCGCTCTTGATGTATTGGTCTGCGGGCTGCGTAACCAAAGTCACGCCCAGCGCGCGTCCACGCGGTGCGATCGTCACCTTCTCGACCACGCCCACTTCGAGCACCGCCGCGACGATCGCGTGACCGGCTTCATGCACAGCGATGCGCCTGCGCTCAGATTCCGACAGCGCCGCGCTCATCCCCGCGATCGGCGCGCCCATGCGTTGCTGTTCCAGACTACGTGCAAGATGCGAATGATCGATGTGCGGTGCGTCTTCTTTCGCCGCCAATAGCGCTGCGGTGTTGACTACGGTCGCGATCGCTGCCGGTGACAGCCCTGCAGACATGCGAGCGAGCGCGCGGCAATCGACATCGCTCGCGGTGGCTGCGCGCTCGTTGTACATCCGATACAGGCGCTCGCGTTCGCCTAGATTAGGCAGACTCAGATGGCAAGTTCGATCGAAGCGACCCTCGCGACGCAAGGCGGGATCCAAATTGTCCGGATGATTGGTCGCGCCGACGATGATGATGCCCTCGCGCGAATCGAATCCATCAAGCTCTTTCAGCAGCGCGTTGATGATGCGATTGTTCTCGGACTCGGCGAAGCCGCCGGTAACGGTGGACGAGCGGCGCCCGATGCCGTCCATCTCGTCGATGAAAATCACGCACGGCGCATTCTTGCGAGCGGTTTTGAACAGGCGCTTGACGCGCCCCACGCCGACGCCGACGAACTTGTCGGTGAAGTCGCTGCCGGTCATCGAAATGAAATTCGCACCGCTTTCGCCAGCCAGTGCGCGCGCGAGCAGAGTCTTGCCGGTACCGGGGTCGCCTTCCAGCACAACGCCGCGAGGGGCATGCGCACCCAAACGCGCGAACCGCGCCGGTTCCTGCAAATACGCCACGATATCGCGCAATGCATCCTTGGCCTCGTCGGCACCGATGACATCGTCGAAGCGCGTATCGGGTTTGTCCTCGAAGCTCAGCATCTGCTGCTTGCGCAACACGTCGGTCATCATGAAGACCATGAACAACAGGATCGGCACCTGTAGCAGCAGCGGCAATGCGAGCATTCGCACGACAGCCAGCAGGCGCATCTCGGGTCGCACCGGCGGCGCCAGCTCTTCGCTCACGTTGATCAGATGATATGGGGTCGCCACCAAGGCGTCGGTCAGCAACTTGGACGCGAACAATTGCTGTGCGCGGGTGTTAACGTAGTAGAGCTCGCCGGATTTCAACGTCACCAAAGCGACGCTCGATGAGGCGCCGGCGTCGGCAACGCGGCCCGCTTTCAGGTCGCCTGCGAGCGCGGCAAGATCGCGTTCAGTCTTGAACCACTGTTCGGAATGTTGCTCCATAGCCTGCGCCACCGGATCGCGCGCAGTGTCGGGCCGCTTGGCGATATACACCGTGAGAATGGCCGTCACCGTGAGCAGCAGAGCAACGCCGGCATAACGCCTGAGCTGCGGCATCAGCAAGCGGCGGTATCCGGCAAGCGGGTTGGGCTGCTTCAGGTAAGACGTCTTTAGGTTAGACACGGATCAACTCTTCCTGCAGTTATTTTCGGGTGGAGGGGGCTTCTGGATCAGGCGACTGAAGCGACGCAATCCGGGATGCGGGTGATACAGCAAAGAGCGGACCTCATTCGCACGATCTCTTCCCGACGAGTTCGCATGCGTGCAAATCGTTGTCGGACACGGGTGGACCCGCGTTGTCCGCCATGCGCGGGAGCAGGCATGGGGTCTGCCGGGTGCGACAAGCTTCCGTGATCGCTTCCCACTCCGACGTGACTGACGATCAGCGGCAGCGCCCGCGCTCAGCCGCGGGAGCCTTGACCCGCGCTTGCGCAGCGGGCTACTCTCATTTGTTTCCCACGCCTCTGGCCTCCAGGTCAACTCGATGCAGTGTCTACAATGCGCGCTGGAAAACCGAGCAAACCGCAAGTTCTGCGCAGCCTGCGGCAATCCGCTGTCGTTCGAATGCCCGCAATGTGCGTTCGTCAATGAGGCGGGCGATGAGTACTGCGGGGGCTGCGGTCAACGCCTGAGCGCAACCGCAGGTCAGCCCGGCAGGAGTCTCAACACGGCCGGCGATCTTGCCGACGCCCAACGGCCCGCGGCGATTCTGCACAGATCCTTGCCTGCCGAGCGCCGCCAGCTCACGGTCATGTTCTGCGATCTGGTGGATTCCACCGCGCTCTCAACGCGGCTCGACCCGGAAGAATTCCGAGCGCTCGTACGCGCCTACCAGGCCACGTGCCAGGCGGCGGTATCACGCTTCGATGGCTATATTGCGCAGTACCTAGGCGATGGATTGCTGGTGTATTTCGGCCATCCGCGGGCGCACGAAGACGATGCACAGCGCGCGGTGCGCGCGGGGCTCGCGATGATCGCTTCCATCCGCGATCTCCAGAGCGAACCGGCGATCAAGCTCGACCGGCCTCTGGCGATCCGCATCGGCATCCATACCGGGCTGGTCGTTATGGGAGAGGTCGGCAGCGGCGAGCGCTTCGAGCAACTGGCGCTGGGTGAAACGCCCAATCTCGCTGCGCATCTGCAAAAGCTCGCGGACGTCAACGCAGTGCTCGTCAGCGCCGCGACGTATCGAATCGTGCAGGGGTTTTTCGTCACGCGCGGACCGGTGGAATACCGGCTGAAAGGATTGACCGAGCCGGTACCGGTGTATCAGATCCTGCAGGAAACGAGCGTGCGAACTCGGCTGGACGTCGCCACTGCAGCCGGGCTTACACCGCTGGTCGGGCGCGATCAGGAAGTCGGTCTATTGCTCGATCGCTGGCAGCAGGTGATCGACGGCCGCGGCCAGGCAGTGCTGCTTACCGGCGATGCCGGCATCGGCAAATCGCGGCTGGTGCAAGCGGTGGTGGAGCACGTTGCGGTCGAATCCTATACGCGGCTGGAGTTTCGCTGCTCATCCTATTACGCGAACACGCCGCTGTATCCGATCATCGATGTGCTCGGCAGTGTGCTCGGGTGGCGCAGCGACGATTCGAACGCGGGCAAGCTCGCGAAGCTCGAAGAATTCTGTGCGCGTAACAGCTTGTCGACGAGAGAAGGCCTCCCGTTGCTCGCGTCGCTGCTGTCGCTGTCGGTCCCGGCGTATCCATTGCCGCCAATGAGTCCGGAACGCCAGAAGCAGCGTACGCTGGAAACGCTGTTGAGTCTGGTCTACACCTTGGCCGCGTCGGAGCCGGTGATCTTGATCGTCGAGGACCTGCATTGGAGCGATCCGACAACACTCGAGTTGCTCACTTTGCTGATCGAGCAGGCGTCGAACGTGCGGCTATTTGCGCTGCTGACCGCGCGGCTGCATTTTCATCCATCATGGCTGGCACGTTCGCATTTCACCACGCTGACGCTCGATCGCTTTACCGGTCGGCAAAGCCTGCTGATGGTGAAGCGGGTGGCCGGCAACAAATCGCTGCCGAATGAAGTGCTCGAAGAAATCGTCAGCAAGACCGACGGTGTGCCCTTGTTCGTCGAAGAGCTCACCAAGATGGTGTTGCAGTCCGGACTGCTGCGCGAGTGCGACGACCGCTACGAGCTGATCGCAACACTGCCGCCGCTTGCGATTCCGTCGACGCTACAGGATTCGCTCGCGGCACGCCTCGATCGTCTAGATACCGTGAAGGTGGTCGCGCAGCTGAGTGCGACGATCGGGCGCGCTTTTCCATATGCGCTGCTGATGGCTGTTTCGGAATTGGACGAAGCGATCGTGCAGCGCGAGCTGATCCGCCTGGTGGACGCAGAGCTGCTGTATCAGCGCGGCGTGCCGCCCGACGCGCTCTACACCTTCAAGCACGCGCTCATCCAGGAAGCCGCGTACCAGTCACTGCTGAAGAGCACGCGACAAGAATATCACCGGCGCATCGCGCAGGTGATGGTGGAAAATTTTTCCGCCGAAGCTCAAGTGCATCCAGAGTTCGTCGCCAAGCACTACACAGAGGCCGGACTGCTGCTCGAAGCCGCGGAGTGGTGGCAACGCGCGGGACAAAGCGCCGTGCAACGCGCAGCGAACATGGAGGCCATCGCCCATTTCACCCATGGACTCGGCAGCGCAGCGCGGCTGCCGGCATCGCCCAAGCGCGATCAGCTCGAGCTCGGATTGCAGCTGGCGCGCGGCTATGCGCTGATACCGGTGAAAGGCTGGGCAGCGGCGGAGACTGCACGCGCTTTTACGCGCGCCGGCGATCTGTGCAGACAAATCAACGAAGCCCCGCAGCTGTTTCGCGCGCTATGGGGTCTGGGCGCATTTCATTTCGTGCGCGGCGATCAACGTCAGGCGCGCAACTTCGCCGATCAGTGTCTGCATCTCGCGCAGCAAGGCAGCGCAGTCGACGATCTGATCGAAGCGCACTACTTGAGCGGCATGGTCTCGTGCGCGCGTGGCGACTTCCGCTCCGGGCAAATCGATCTGGAGGAGAGCATCCGTTTGTACGGACCGGAGCGTCGGCAGCTGCACACCATTTTGTACGGACAGGATCCGAAAGCGTCGTCCGGCGGCTGGCTCGCGATGGGATTATGGGCACTCGGTCGCACCGAGCAGGGTCTGCTGCGAGCCCGCGACGCTCTCGAATTCGCGCAGGGAAGCGGCCATCCGTTTGCACTTGCGCGTGCGCTCGCGGCAGTGGGCTTCGTTCATGTCTACCGGCGCGAGCCGCAAGCAACCGGCGGTCTCCTGCAAGCGGCAATCGAGTTGTGTCGCGAGCAGGGATTCGCCTATTTCGGTGCCGTCGTATCGGCGTTCGAAGGCAGCAATCTGACTTTGCTCGGGCGCACGCAAGAAGGCATCAAAATGATCGAGGACAGCATTGCAACGCTGCGCGCAATCGGTTCTGAATTGCTGTTCAGCGTGATCTTCGGCCATCTAGCGCAGGCGCACCTCGCACTGGGTCGATTCGACGATGGACTCGCGGCAGTGGCCGAGGGTCTGGCAATCGTCGATCGCAATGAAGAACATTGGGGCGAGCCGGAACTGCATCGACTCAAAGGCGAGCTGTTGGCCGCACGCCATCACGCACAAAGCGACTCGAGCGGCGCGGACCTCGATCAAGCGGAAGCGTCTTATCGCCTCGCCATTGCGACTGCACAGTCCTTGCAAGCGCGCTCGTATGAGCTGCGGGCTGCGACCAGTCTGG
Organism: Betaproteobacteria bacterium; assembly: GCA_039934195.1. Taxonomy (GTDB): domain Bacteria; phylum Pseudomonadota; class Gammaproteobacteria; order Burkholderiales; family SHXO01; genus SHXO01. The sequence continues at coordinate 70 of JBDTMS010000034.1, read as the reverse complement.
TTCGACTGCGCTCCAATCAGCGTGCGATCGCTGACGCACGCGGCGCGCTCGCCGCTGCCTATGCGAGCTT
>JBDTMS010000033.1:0-13293 GCA_039934195.1 Betaproteobacteria bacterium | reverse complement strand
ACTTGATGACGCACACCGAGCGCGTCCATTCACGTACGCAACTTCTCGATCAAATCTGGGGCGACCATGTGTTCGTCGAGGAGCGTACCGTGGACGTGCATATCCGACGTCTTCGCAAAGCATTGGAGCCCTCGCGCCAGGATCGGTTGATCCAGACCGTTCGCGGCGCGGGCTATCGTCTGTCGCCTGATTGAGCAAACGGCCAACTTAGATGCGCCCGCGATTCCCAGCCGACGCGGTTCTGGGATAATCGCGGCGAAGCACCTTCCACCGTGTTACTCCACATCTCAACAGCGCGGTTCCGGCCGATGCATCCTGATCCACATCCGGCGTGATTAAGATCTGGCCTCGCTCCGTCGTTGCAATCGCGCTGGTCAGCTTGGTAGCGCTGGTGCTCTGGCCTATTCTCGGATCGACCGAGGCGCTCATTGCCTATGCAGTGTTGCTGCTGCTGGTGTTGTGGCACCACGTGAGCCAGCTATCACGGCTGCACCGCTGGCTGCACGATCCGCGCGCCGAGACGCTGCCCGAAGGCGGCGGCGAATGGGAGGACATCTTCGCCGGACTGTCGCGCTTGCTCAGACGGCGCACGCAAATCGAATCGCGATTATCGGCGGCGCTCGAACGCTTTCAGCAAGCGGGCGCGGCGCTGCCGGAAGGCGTCATCATTCTCGACGAAGGCGACGGCATCGTCTGGTGCAATCCGCAGGCAGAAGGCTACTTCGGCTTGTCGAGCGAACGTGACCGCGGACAGCAGATTACCTATCTAGTGCGCAAACCGCAGTTTGCGGAGTATCTGAATACACGAAACTTCCGCGAGCCCCTGCTGCTGCGACTGCCACGCGATAATCAAGAGCTGAGTCTGTCGATACAGCTGGTGCCGTACGGCGCCAGCGAGAAGCTGGTGCTGGCTCGGGACATCACGCGATGGGAGCGCATGGAAACGACTCGGCGGGATTTCGTTGCCAACGTTTCTCACGAGCTGCGTACGCCGCTCACCGTGCTCGGCGGCTTTCTCGAAACGCTTAGCGATCTGGAGAAGCCCGATCCGGAAATGCTACGGCGATCGCTGCAGCTCATGAGCGATCAATCCACACGCATGCAGCATCTGGTCGAGGATCTGCTGACGCTGTCCAAGCTCGAGAGCGCGCAGAATCCGTTGCGCGAGGAATACGTCGACGTGCCCGAGCTGATCGGACGCTTGTTCAAGGACGCCGAAGCGATGAGCAACGGCCGCCATCGTCTGACGCTGAACCTGGGGACGGAACACGGCTTGAAAGGCAACACGGACGAGCTGCGCAGCGCGCTGTCGAATCTGATCAGCAACGCCGTGCGCTACACACCGGACGGCGGCGAAATCCTGGTGAGCTGGGAGTGGTGCGAAGATCAACTCGCCTTCTGCGTGCGTGACACCGGGATCGGCATCGAGCCGCATCACATTCCACGGTTGACCGAGCGCTTCTATCGCGTCGATCGCAGCCGCTCCCGTGCGACCGGCGGTACTGGACTGGGCCTGGCGATCGTCAAGCACGTGTTGTCCCGCCATCAGGCGCAGCTTGACGTTAAAAGTCAGACCGGGCAGGGTAGTACGTTCTGCGCGATATTTCCGGTGTTGCGCACGATGCTGAAACCGCCAGCGCCGCTTCCCGAAACCGCGGCACAGTCAGACGACTAGTCGGTCGGCCCCCCCCCCATAAGCGAATCCGGAGAATCAAGCAGCGGCCGCGCGCTCAGATTTTGCCGAATCCGCGCTTGGCGCTCAGCAGATGGTCCAACTCGCGGCGCATGTCGAGGGCGAAGTTGGCTACCAGCGGATGACCGCCTTCGCGCACTTTGCGGCCCCAGATCGCAAACGGATAGTGCGGATCGTTTTTGAATCGGGGAATGACGTGCCAGTGCAGATGCGGCACCTGATTGCCGAGGCTCGCCAGATTGACCTTCTCCGGCGCGACCACTTTCACCAGCGCCTCTTCCACGGCGAGCACGACGCGCATAATCTGGTTGCGGCCGCTCGCATCGAGATCGGACATCTCTTTCACGTGCTGATCCCAGATCACCCGGCATAAACCCGGATAGTCGGCTTCGTAGGCCCAGATGACCCGGCAGAAATCGTCTTCCCACAACACTTCGCCGCCCGCCTCTTCGCAGAACACGCAAACCATTTCTTCTCCTGCAGCGCGCGCGTCAAACAAGGACGCGTTCGATTCCACCCCGATTAGCTTTCTGAACATAGTCTGCCATCCAATTTGATCCGAGCAGGTGATTGGCGAGCTCGACAACGATGTAATCCGCCTGGGTTCCTGCGTCATCGTCATAGCGCGCCAAGCCCTGCAAACACGACGGGCACGAGGTCAGGATCTTCACCGGGCCTTGATGCCCCTTATCGCGCATCGCATCGACCCCCTTGATCAACTCTTCCTGTTTGCGGAAGCGCACCTGCGTCGAGATATCCGGCCGCGCAACAGCCAACGTGCCGGATTCCCCGCAGCAGCGATCGTTGAGCTTCACCTCCTGCCCCATCAGCTGATTGACGACCCTCAGCGGCTGATGCGTCTTCATCGGCGAATGGCAAGGATCATGGTACATATAGCGCATGCCGGTCACGCCCTCGAGCTTGACGCCTTTCTCCATCAGATATTCGTGGATATCGAGCAGCCGGCAGCCGGGAAAAATCTTGTCGAACGCATAGTGCTGCAATTGATCGTAACAGGTGCCGCAAGACACGATAACGGTCTTGATGTCGAGATAGTTGAGCGTGTTCGCCACGCGATGAAACAGCACGCGATTGTCGGTGATGATCTTCTGACCCTTGTCGGCTTCGCCGGCGGCGGTTTGCGGATAGCCGCAGCACAGATAACCGGGCGGCAGCACGGTAATCGTTCCCACCTCGAAGAGCATGGCCTGCGTCGCGAGTCCGACTTGTCCGAATAAGCGCTCGGAGCCGCAGCCGGGAAAATAAAACACCGCGTCGGAATCGTCGGTTACTTTCGCGCTATCGCGGATGACCGGCACCATTGTGCGGTCCTCGATGTCGAGCAGCTGCCGCGACGTTTTTTTCGGCAGGCCGCCCGGCATCGGCTTGTTGATGAAATGGATCACCTGCGAGCGGATCGACGCAGTTCCCAACGTCGCCGGCGGATGGCGCACCTGATGCTGAATCAGTCCGAACCGCTTGGCGAGCTTGTGCGCGATGCGCTGCACACGATAGCCGAGCTCGATCATCAAGGTACGCGTCACCTTGATGATGCGCGGATCGGTCGCGTTGAGAAAAAACAGCGCCGCGGTTTTCCCTGGATTGAATTTCTGCTTGCCGTTGTTGCGCAAAAGATTGCGCATGGCGATCGAGACATCGCCGAAATCGATATCGACGGGACATGGGTTTAGGCACTTGTGGCACACCGTGCAATGGTCGGCCACATCGCCGAACTCTTCGAAGTGCTTGATCGAAACGCCGCGCCGCGTCTGCTCTTCGTACAGAAATGCTTCGATCAGCAGGCTGCTGGCGAGAATCTTATTGCGCGGGCTGTACAGTAGATTGGCGCGCGGCACATGCGTGCTGCACACCGGCTTGCATTTGCCGCAACGCAGGCAGTCCTTTATCGAATCCGAAATCGCGCCGATTTCGGATCGCTCCAGAATCAGGCTCTCCTGCTCGAGCAGACTAAAGCTCGGCGTATACGCTCGCTGCAGGTTCGCGCCGGGTAGTAATTTGCCCGCGTTGAAGCGGCCGTGCGGATCGACCGATTGCTTGAAAGCGACGAACGCTGCGACTTGTTCAGGCTCAAGGTAATCCAGCTTGGTAATGCCGATGCCGTGCTCGCCGGAGATCACGCCGCCCAGCAATTTCGCCAGCTTCATCACGCGGCTGACGATCTGATTCGCCTCCTGCAGCATGCCGTAGTCGTCCGAATTCACCGGGATATTGGTGTGCACGTTGCCGTCGCCGGCATGCATATGCAACGCGACGAACACGCGGCTCTTCAAGAGTTGCTTATGCAATGCATCGATGGCGGCGCGAATACGTTCGAAGTCGCGCCCGGCAAACAACTGCATGAGCGGTTCGCACACTTCACGCTTCCAGGAAACGCGCAGCGAATAATCTTGCAGCGCGTGGAACACCGTCACCGGCTCGGACGCGCGGCCTTCGAGCGCTGGCAAGCTGATTTGTCCAAGGCTGAATTGAAGCTGATATTCCGCGTATGCGCTGTCGAAGTGGGCGAGCAGCCAGCACCATTTCCGCTGCGCTTCGCGCACGAGGGCGAGCGCCTGCGCCGGCCGCTCGCCCAAACCTTCCACGGAGAGCGGATTGTCCGCATCCGACTCGTCGTTCAACCCGCGCGCGAAAAACCGCTCGAGCTCTTCGAGTAAACGCACCTTATTCTTCAACGACAGCTCGATGTTGAATCGCTCGATCCCATCCGAGTAATCGCCGAGACGATCGAGCGGGATGACGACGTCTTCGTTGATCTTGAATGCGTTGGTGTGGCGCGCTATGGCTGCCGTGCGCGCGCGGTCCAGCCAGAATCGCTTACGCGCTTCCGGACTGACCGCGATAAAGCCTTCGCCGTCCCGCGCATTGGCAATACGCACGACGCGCGAAGCGGCTTCCCCTACGGCGGCATCATCGTCACCGACGATGTCGGCAAGCAGCACCATTTTCGGCCGCACGCCTCTACGCGCCTTGGTCGCATAGCCAACCGCTTTCACGTACCGCTCGTCGAGATGCTCGAGGCCGGCTAGTACCGCCGCGGGATTTGCATCCAGATAATTCTTGATCTCGACGATCGAGGGAACCGCGTCGCGCACTTGCCCGAAGAATTCGAGACACACCGTGCGCGTGTGTGCGGGCATGCGATGCAAAATAAATCGCGCCGAAGTGATGATGCCGTCGCAGCCTTCCTTTTGCACGCCGGGCAAACCGGACAAACACTTGTCGGTGACGTCTTTACCGAGCCCGATCTTGCGGAAGCTCTGTCCAGACACTTCCAGAATGTCGGCGTCGCGATAGGGCGCCTTGCCATCGCGGCGAAAACGCTGAATCGAGAAGCGCGCGATAGCCTGGTCATGGATCTTGCCGAGATTGTGCGAGAGTCGCGTTACTTCGAGCAAATGACCGGTGGCGTCTACCATGCGCCATGAGAGAAGATTGTCCAGCGCCGTCCCCCACAGTACGGCCTTCTTGCCGCCGGCGTTCATCGCGATGTTGCCACCGATGCAAGACGCGTCTGCCGATGTCGGGTCGACTGCGAACACCAATCCATGCTCTTCTGCAACATCCATCACGCGCTTGGTTACGACGCCGGCGTTACACGAGATCGTCGCGACGGGTTGCTGCAACCCGGCGGGCACAACGTGCTCGACTTCGCCGAGCTGATCGAGCTTTTCGGTATTGATGACCGCGGAAAGTTTGGTGAGCGGTATAGCGCCGCCCGTATATCCAGTCCCGCCGCCACGCGGGACGATAGTAAGCTCGAGATCGATGCACGCGCGCACGCAGCCGGCCACTTCAGTCACGCTATCCGGATAGAGGACGACAAATGGGTATTCGACACGCCAGTCGGTCGCGTCCGTAACGTGCGACACGCGCGCAAAGCCGTCGAAGCAAATGTTGTCGCGGCGAGTAACGCGGGACAGCCGCCGCATCGCTTTGCGTCGCAAACTCGCGATAGCCTCGAACTCACGGTCGAAATCGTCTACCGCGCCGCTTGCCGCTTCAAGCAATCTCGACACGCTGTCGTTGCGGTTCGTGCGACGCGTTTCGATCTCGTGCAGACGATGACGCATGGCATTCACCAACGCATCGCGACGCTTCGGATTGTCGAGCAGATCATCCTGCAGATACGGATTGCGCGCGACCGCCCAAATGTCGCCGACGACCTCGTATAGCATGCGTGCAGATCGTCCGGTGCGACCCTCGTTACGTAATTCGCTGAGTAGATCCCACACGTCTTCGCCTAGGATGCGAATCACGATCTCACGATCGGAGAACGAGGTGTAGTTGTACGGAATTTCGCGAAGGCGTGCGGGCATGCTGGGAAACGCGGACGGTGGCTGCAAATCGACGATCGATCATACACCAGCGCCGCGCCGCAACGTTGCGCGGTGGACGGCTAGCAGGATAGCGGGGTTAGAACAGGCTAGCGGATACTGCGATTCGAACAACTGCAGGGCGCTACTGCGCGAGCGCGCCGAATACTCTGCGCAGGACCGACTGCGCTTGCTGCTGCGGACGCGCGCGAATGGCGCGTTCTTCTTCTGCGATTACGAGATACAGACCATCCAGCGTTTTACGCGTGACGTATTCGTCCAGCTTGGCGTCTTCGGGCCGCAGCAGTCCGAAGCGCACCGCTCGGCCCGCGACCTGATTGTAGGAATCCGATACGCGCATGCTTTTCGTTGCCCGCGTGACGATCGGAAGCAATCGTTGCATTAGCGCTGCGTCGGTGTTCTTTCGAAAGTACCGAGTTGCCGCATTGTCGTTGCCGCCGGCAACGATCTCGCGGGCATCGGATACGGAAAGTTTTTTCACGGCGTCGATGAGCAGAGGGCCGGCCTCGGGCACTGCCGCTTCCGCGGCGTGATTCATCGCAGCCACGAGCTCGTCCGTATATCGGCCCATGCCGAACCGGCGTGCCGTCGAATCGATTCCTGCGAGCTTGTCGGGCAAAGGAATGCGCACTCTGGCATCGAGCAGAAAGCCGTTGTCTTGGCCTAGGCGAGCAACTGCTTTGCCTGCGCCAAGACTAAGCGCATCCTTCACGCCCCTTGCGAGCTCGCGCTCGGATAAAGCGTCGGTCGAAGCGGCGCCCTGAGTTGCGCCAGGTAATGCGATCGCCAAAACTAGCACCAACATTAGTCGCTGCACGGAAGCCTCCTTGCTCACCCAGGTAATGCTTGCAATCCATATGCCCATGCGCAGTCCAGCTTCTGCCCGGCGGCGGACGCTGCGCATCTCTGCGATTGCAAAGTAGCAAGCAGCTGAAACGGCGGGAAATGCGTTGGTGAATTTAACTAGGATGGGCGGTAACTATGGCCGAGCGCCAGGCGAAAATGTAACAAGGCGGCAGGCGCGACGGCGTTTCTCGCACCAAAGATTTCAATCCGCGCTCAATATTTACAACGACGCAATGCACGCTCTATGTGCACTCAATTGGATATCGAGTCCTACAATCGCAGTCGTAGACGCGCGAGCCCGCAAATTAAATAAATTTGAGGGGCGCCCGATCGCGTCGATCTTCATAACGCCGGGATGCTGCTGACTGGCGCTCGACGGTAAACACCCACCGGATTGCCTGGGAGTAGTGGCGCGCCCTGAGGGATTCGAACCCACGACCTTTGGCTTCGGAGGCCAACGCTCTATCCAACTGAGCTAAGGGCGCATGCGATAGACCGAACACGCCGGCAATTTTCGCAACACCGGCAATTTTCGCAACACCGGCGGCTGCTGAAAACACCGGCGTATGCGTGAACAGTACAGCGTATTTCGAGTCTAGCAGGTTGCCGGTATCTATCCCACCGCCTAGCGGCGTTCCGACACCGCGGGCCACGGGCGCAGGACATCGGCGACCGAGTTTCCACCAGCCGGCGGTCTCTTTGAGGACACTGTGCGATCGCCTATACTGACGGCTTTTCTAAGCGTGAAGCTTGAAGGATTTCTGCATGAGTGAGGTTTACGACGACGAGCATTCCTCCGCCATCAAGACGCCGAAGCAACTCATCACTGTCGTTCTACTGGCGTTTCTCATACCGATATCGTTTTTTCTGCTGGTCATTCAGTTCATCACCGGCGGACTCAAAGTTCAAACCGACACCTCGCTGATGTCCCCCGCCGCCGTGTCCGCGCGGCTCAAGCCGGTCGGCGAAGTCGTTCTGGCAGACAGTTCAGAAGCTGCAGGTTCGCAATCCGGCGAGCAAATCGTGAAGGCGGTCTGCACGGTGTGCCACGGCGCGGGTTTATTGAACGCGCCGAAGATCGGCGACACAGCTGCCTGGAAACCGCGCATTGGGCAGGGCGAGAAAACCCTAATCGCGCATGCCATCTCCGGAATCCGATCGATGCCGCCGAGAGGCGGCAGTGCCAATCTTAAAGACGACGAGGTCGCCCGCGCCGTGGTGTGGATGGCGAATCAAAGCGGCGCCAAGCTCAAGGAGCCTGCTGTAGCTGCACCAACCGCTGCCCCGGCAACTTCGGCCCCGGCAACTTCGACATCGGCAACTTCGAAATCGCCAGGTTCCACACCGGCCGCGTCGACGCCGGCAACCGTGGCAGCGCCCGCGGTCAGTTCTGCGCCGACTAGCATTGCAGCGAATGCATCTGCGCCTGTACCGGTAACGCCTGCGCCAGTCACCGCAACGTCAGGGGCAAAACCTGACGGCGCCAAGACCTATCAGGCGGTTTGTTCGATGTGTCACGCCGCCGGCTTGATGAATGCGCCGAAGCTTGGCGACAAGGCTGCCTGGAAGCCACGTCTTGCACAGGGCGCCGCCACCTTGCACGAACACGCGATCAAAGGCGTTCGCTTGATGCCGGCGAAAGGCGGCAATCCTGCACTGTCGGACGCGGAGGTCAGTGCGGCGGTTGACTACATGGCGAGCCAGGGCAAATAGCGCGCGTTTCATCAGTCTAGGATGGCCCGCGCCTAGCACCGACCATCGCGTTCGCCGGTCCACTCTCATTTGTCAGCTCCAGATCGCAACCATGTCCACCTACGCGATTGGCGACCTGCAAGGCTGCTTCGATCCACTGCGAAGGCTGCTCGATGAGATCCAGTTCGACGCGGGCCGCGACCGCTTGTGGTTGGTGGGCGATCTGGTCAATCGCGGCCCGGATTCTCTCGCCGTACTACGCTTCGTGAAGGGACTCGGCACGAGCGCGATCAGCGTACTGGGCAATCACGATCTGCATCTACTCGCATTGGCGGGTGGTCACACCAAGGCGCGTGAAGGCGACACGCTCGATGCCGTTTTAAACGCACCCGATCGGGACGAGTTGTTGGCGTGGCTGCGTGCGTGTCCGCTGCTCTATCACGAGCAGGGTTATGCGCTGGTGCATGCGGGATTGCTGCCGATGTGGACGATAGAGCATGCGCTGAGCCTCGCAGAAGAAGTACATCTCGAGCTGCGCGGCGACGAGCACGCGAATCTGCTGGGAAGCATGTACGGTAACCAGCCCGCACGGTGGAGCGAGACGCTCGAAGGCTATCCGCGTTTGCGCCTGATCGTCAACGCAATGACGCGCATGCGTGTATGCAGCGGGGATGGCGACATGGTGCTCGGATTTAAAGGCGGCGCAGTCGATATTCCGGCCGGCTTATTTCCTTGGTTCGATGCGCCGAATCGAGCGAGCGCCGCGTCGCCGATTATCTTCGGTCACTGGTCCGCGCTGGGCTTGCAGATTCGGACGAACGTAGTTGGGCTTGATTCCGGCTGCTTGTGGGGTCGCCAGTTGTCGGCGTTGCGTCTAGAGGATCGGCAGCTGTACCAGGTCGCTTGTCCGGGTGCGGCAAACCCAAGGCGTCCGCAGTAGCGACTTCCGCTTCCCGGGCAATTTGCCGGCGTGTCTTGCCGCTTACGTCGACCGTGCCGGCCACGATCACTTCGACATCCAGCGATCGCTGACCGAGAATCAGCCGGACCGACGCAAGCAGCGACTGATCGCCGACGTAAGACGCGCTAATGTTGACGTGACCATCCGGCGTGAGATAGCGCAAAGCAAGCACAACCACGCGCGCGCCGGCGCCCAACGCAGGCTGAAACAGCGACGCGTGATAAGACTTTACCTCGGTGCCGTCGGTTGTCGTGCCTTCCGGGAACACCGCGACGTAGTCGCCGGACATCAACGCTTCGATCACCGCGCGATTGGTGCGCGCAGTGTCGCGCCGCTTTTCGCGCTCGATGAAGATAGTCCCTGCGCCAGTCACCAGAAAGCCGACGACGGGCCACCGGCGAATGTCCGACTTCGCGACGAAGCGCACTGGGATCACGGCATTGATCACCCAGATATCCAGCCACGAGACATGGTTGCTCACGACCAGCGTCGGCAGAGTGTCGGTCGCCACAGCACCATTCACCTTCCAGCGGATGTTGAGCATGCCGAGCGCCTGTCGCGACCACTTCTGGATGGCAGCAAACCGCCTTTCTCGCGACATGAAATGAAACAGCGCGCCGACGTAGAAGCATCCGTAGATGATGTGAATCAGGAAGCGGCTCAGCCGATACAGGCGAACCAGCGCGGACGTCGTCCGGTATCGAAACGGCGCGGGTGTGGCTACAGAGCTAGCGGGCATTAGAGACGAACAGTTTGCGCAGGATCGTGTGCGGAACAGAGGATGAAATGGCAGACGTCGACTTCAGCGGCCACGACATGATTTCCGAGGACGCCGGTCGGCAAAGACGAGCGGGAGCGATATCGGTAGAACTTCGGGTGGCGTTGTTGAAAGGCGCGATCAGCGCAGGCTAGCCGAGACCTCTCGGCATCTTTTTTCGGCATCTTTTTCTTTGCGAGCTTATCAGATCGAGTCGCCGAATGCTTCGTGGTACCGGGCTGCGATTTCATCTCGCGTAAACCGATGATTCTGTCCGCCGCGGCTAGCGATTTTGATCGAGCCCAGCAATGAAGCCAGCCGTCCGGTTTTGCTCCAATCGTAATTTTGCGAGATGCCGTAGAGCAGGCCCGCGCGATACGCGTCGCCGCAGCCGGTCGGATCGAGCACCGCTTCTGGCTTGACGCTCGCTACGTCGATGCGTTTGCCGTCCGCGTAGATCGTCGAGCCTTCTGCGCCCTTGGTGATCACCATCGCCTTCACCATCGCCGCGAGTTGCTCCACCGTTTTCGCGGTTTTTTCCTGCAGCATCTGCGCTTCGTAATCGTTCACCGCCAAATAATCCGCCATGCGAACGAACTCGAGCAACTCATCGCCGGCGAACATGGGCATGCCCTGGCCTGGATCGAATATGAACGGAATCTTTGCTTGCGAGAATTCTCGTGCATGCATCAGCATGCCGTCGCGTCCATCCGGCGCAACGATGCCGAGCGTCACGCTGTTGCCGTCGGTTACGTGATTCAGGTGCGAGAAATTCATCGCGCCGGGATGAAACGCGGTGATCTGGTTGTCGTCCAGATCGGTCGTGATAAACGCCTGCGCGCAGAACGCGTCCGGTACTCGGCGAATGTGGTCCTGCGAGATCTTCAGCTTCGTGAGCCGATCGGAATACGCCTGATAATCGTCCCCGACCGTTGCCATGATCAGCGGTGCGCCGCCGAGCATCGCGAGGTTATACGCGATGTTTCCCGCACAGCCGCCGAATTCGCGCCGCATGTCGGGGACCAGAAATGCGACGTTCAGGATATGCAGCTGCTCCGGTAAAATATGGTTCTTGAAGCGATCTTGAAACACCATGATCGTGTCGTAGGCGATCGATCCGCAAATCAGCATGTGCATGAAATTGTCTCGTCCTGCATTGAAGGGAAACGCGTTAGCGTGAGATGACGACCGGCCGCACGTCCATACTCTGGGCAATGCGCGATGCCACCTGCGAGGCCTGCTCGCGATCGGGATACGGACCGATGTGTACGCGATACAGGCCGTCACGGGTAAATACAGCTAGGCTTTCCGACAGCCAGCTCAATTCCGAGCGAATCCGCGAGAGAAAATCCTCGGCATTGTTTCGCGCGGCGAAGGCGCCGAGCTGGATGTATACGCCGGCAGTGGCGGATTGTGTCGATGCACTCGGGGCTACGTCGCTTGCTGCCTGCGAAGCTGCAGGCAGGTCGACCGGCGATTGGGTAGCTTCGGTAGCTGGCGGCAGCGACGCCGGCGTCGCTTCGCCCGGCAATACGGATTCGATGTCGACCAGATCGCTGCCGGATCGCACGATGCCCAGCTTCATTGCCGCTGCATACGACAAATCGATCAGGCGATCGCTATGAAACGGTCCGCGGTCGTTGATGCGCACGACCACCGTTTTGCCGGATCTAACGTTGCTGACGCGCGCGTAGCTCGGGATCGGCAACGTCGGATGCGCAGCAGTCATTGCATACATGTTGTACAGCTCGCCCGATGCGGTTGGCTTGCCGTGATAGCGGCGTCCATACCAACTCGCCAATCCGCGCGCTTTATACGGCGTCGCCGCGGTCATCGGTGTATAGCGTTGACCCAGAGCGACATATGGTTTTGCGGTCGACGCTTTGATCGGCTCAGCGCGCGGCCTCGCATCCGGTATCTCTTCGATATTCGGCGGCGGATTCGCGCCGGGCCCATCGTCGAGGTAATAGCCGCCGGGCTTGCGCGCTACGCTCGTATCTTCGCGCATCGGTGCGGTCGAGCACGCAGCCACCGCGCCGACTACCACGAACATCACCAGTATGCGTGCGCATTCCGAAACGCCGATTCGCACAGCCGAGGCTTCGGCCATCAGCTCTTCACCAGCCGTTTGTGCGTATGAATGCTCATCAAAATTCCCAGTCCGAACAGGATGCTGACCAGCGAGGTTCCGCCATAGCTGATCAACGGGAGCGGCACGCCCACCACCGGCAGGATGCCGCTGACCATACCCATATTGACGAACACGTAGGTGAAGAACGTCAAGGTAACCGCGCCGGCCACCAAGCGGGTAAACAGAGTCGACGCGTTGAAGCTGATGAAGATGCCGCGGCCGATTATAAATAAGAACAGCGTTACCAAGACGAGGTTTCCGAATAGGCCGAACTCCTCAGAGAACACGGCGAACACGAAATCGGTGCTGCGCTCCGGCAGGAAATCGAGGTGCGCCTGAGTGCCGTTCAACCAGCCTTTGCCGAAGAACCCGCCGGAGCCCAAAGCGATAGTTGCTTGAATGGTGTGATAACCGGCGCCGAGCGGATCTTGCGAGGGGTCGAGCAAGGTTAAGATTCGCTGCCGCTGGTAGTCGTGCAACACCGACCAAAGCAACGGCATGCAGGCAAGGCCGGCCACAAGCAAGCTGACCAATATTTTCCAGCTCAATCCAGCAAGAAAAATAACGAAAAAGCCCGCGGCTGTGATCAGCAATGCGGTGCCCAGATCCGGCTGCTTCGCTATCAACAACACCGGAACGATCAGCATGATCGCCGCCACCGCGAAATCGCGCAACTTCAGCACCGCCTCATAGCGATCGAAATACCACGCGAGTGCCAGCGGCACCGCTACTTTCATCAGCTCGGACGGTTGAATGCGGGTTACGCCCACGTGCAGCCATCGCCTCGCGCCATTGATCACCTCACCAAAGAAGAACACCGCGATGAGCAAGACTAAACCGAGGATGTATACGGGCAGG
>JBDTMS010000032.1:0-13311 GCA_039934195.1 Betaproteobacteria bacterium | reverse complement strand
GCCGCTGGGATGAAGATCGGCTGGCGCAGCTGGCGGTGAACTTGCTGGCGAATGCGCTGGAGCATGGGCCGCGAGATCGCGCGGTTTCTGTTGCGGCCACGTGTCGCGAAGGCACGGCGATAATCTGCGTCGCGAATCCCGGAGAGATCGCGCCTGATTTGCTACCGCTCCTGTTCGATCCGTTCCGCGCCGGCGTCGACCGCGCCGAGAACCCGAGCGGAGGTCTCGGGTTGGGTCTATACATCGTGCAGCAGATCGCGGCAGCGCACGGTGGTTCCGTCGCAGTGAAGAGCGAGCAGGGGATGGTGACGTTTACCGTGCGATTGCCGCTCGAGCCGAGCGGCTCGCCCAGTACGTTGCCGGGCGGCTTGCTGCCGCCCTAGATCGCGGGCGACGAAGACGCCGCAACTTTTGCGGTATCGCCGCCGGCGAGAGAGCCGATCGTGTCGAGCGTTCTCACACTCCTGGAGATGCGTCATGCAAATCATTCGCGCCGGCGAAGCCGCACTGCTCGCCAACTCGGGCGTCACCTCGCAGCAATTGATCTTCCCGGAAAATTCGCCGTCTGCGCGCGTGACGATCACGCGAGTGACGATGGCGCCCGGCGCGAGGAATCCGCCGCATCGCCACGCCGCCTCTGAGCAGATCTGGGTGGCGTTGCGTGGCAATGGCAGTCTTCTACTCGAACATGATGCAACTCTTGAGTTCGCCGCAGGCGATGTCGCTCGCTTCGAACACAACGAGCTGCACGGGTTTCAGAATGGTGCCGATGCGCAGTTCGAGTATTTGTCGGTGACATCGCCGCCGGTGAATTTTCGCGGCGCGTACGCGAACGAATGGAAGTAGAATTTCCGGTGCTGCTTGGACTCGCACTCAAAGTCCGCGCAGTCAAATACCAACTAGGCTGCAATACCAGCGCTGCGTCGACCGACGCGTTGAGAAAAAGCCTCGACGTCGCGGTGGGTTGCGGGTGCGCGCGCAGCGCCGAGATGCGTTCCAGCCGGCGCGCGTCGCCGCAAAACACGAGAAACACCGGCGACACATCGATCCACGGCATCGCCGGAAAATGCGCGGCGATGCGGCTTCGCTTATTCGCATCGCTGAGCTTGATCACCGAGGCTTGCTGGAAATCCGATTTCGCAGAAGCCGATAGTGCGACCGCGAGCAGCAGATCGATCAACGCGCCCTGCACCACCGCGTCGGTATATTTGCGATGTGTGCGCCGCGCCAGGATGCGAGCGAGCTCGGGGGGTCAGATGCTCAGACGCAGCGATCCCCGTGTCAACGCCGAATCGCGCGTCGAGCAGCGGTTTGAGACTCATGCTTTTGTGCTCCGGTTCGATGCCGTCTGTGCGCGCCACTTACCTGGCGGGCGTGCGATACGCAACCATATCGACTTCCACAATGCCGCCGCGCGCGAGAGCGGTAACGCCGATGGTCGTGCGTGCCGGCAACCGATTCGCGGGAAAATATTCGAGATACACGCGATTGAACGCCGCGTAATCGCGCTCGAACTGGGTGAGAAAAATGCGCACCGACAGTACATGGCTGAGGCCCGCTTGCGCACCCGCGAGCGCGCGCTTGAGGTTGTCGAACACTTTGTGCGCCTGTGCCTCGATGCCGTCGGGCAGCGGCCGCGAGTCATCGTCCGGATCGGTCGCGAGCTGGCCGGTGATGAACAGCCAGCCATCCTGTTCGACCACGTGGCTGTAGGGTCCCACCGGTTTCGGTGCATTCGCGATCATATGAAATATCGGTGCAGACATGCGTCCTCCGTGACTCGGTTTAGCGGTGCGTTGCGGCTGCTTGCGGCCGCGCATGCGAAGATAAATTCAAACCCCCGATGGGCGCGAGTGCTGGCGGCCGAATCGCTGCAGAAACTGCTGCGCTCGTTCGCTTTGCGGCCGCTCGAAGAACTGCGCGGGCTGCGCGGATTCGATCACGCGGCCGTGATCGAGAAACACGACTTCATCGGCCGCATCGCGCGCAAAGCCCATCTCGTGCGTGACAACGACCATCGTCATGCCTTCCTGCGCGAGGTCCTCCATCACGGTCAGCACCTCGCCGACCAGCTCCGGATCGAGTGTGCTTGTCGCCTCGTCGAACAACATCAGCTCGGGGCGCATCGCCAGCGCGCGTGCAATGGCGACCCGCTGACGTTGTCCGCCGGACAAGCGTGCAGGATAGGCATCGCGTTTGTTGCTCAAGCCGACTTTCGCGAGTAAGCGTTCGGCATCGGCAATCGCTTCGGCGTGCGGCATATGCTTCACGTGGATCGGCGCTTCGATGATGTTGCCGAGCACCGTCAAGTGCGGCCACAGGTTGAAATGCTGAAACACCATGCCGATGCGCGCGCGGACCGCTGCCAGCTCCGCCGGCGACATCGGTACTCGGCCGCCGGGGCGATAACCGATTCTCTCGCCGGATAAGAATACGAATCCATCGTCGGGTTTCTCCAGCCAGTTCAAACAACGCAGCAGTGTAGACGTGCCCGAGCCGCTCGGCCCAAGGATGCATACCGTCTTGCCTTTGGTGACCCGCAGGCTGACATCGGTCAGCACCTGGTGCTCGCCGAACCGTTTGCACAGGTTGCGCACTTCGAGCACCGGTACGCCGGCCGCGACGGGCGCGGCGGCGATCATCGACGCCTCCGAGTGCGACGTTATCAGCGTCTCGCCTGCGCACGCCGCTCGACCCACGCGACGGTCAGCTCGACCAGTCGGCACAGCGCCCAATATAGCGCGACCGCGGCAATGAACGCGGCAAACGGCACATAGTAAGTCGATTGAATCGAGCTCGCCGCGTGGGTGAGCTCGGGCACCGCGATGATCATCAGAAACGCCGAATCCTTGATGATCTGAATCATCTGATTGCCCAGCACCGGCCCGACCGCCAATATCACCGGCGCCAGGATAATACGCCGATGCAACGTCGCGTCGTGGAATCCGGTCGCGTGTGCGGCGTCGATGGAGCCGCTCGGCAGGCTCGCCCAGCCGCCGCGCAAGATCGCGCCGATGTAAGCCGCATTGTAGATCGCCAGCGCGCACAGGCCGGCGGTCCAATCGTCGAAACGTATGCCGAGCTCCGGCAGGCCGTAGTACACGATATAGGCGAGCAGGAGAACGGCACGCAGCGCATGGCGTCGACCAGCCATTGCGTCGGGCGCCGCACCGCGCGCGAGTGCGACATCAGCGCGGGGGCGAGCACCGCCCCCAGCACCAGCGCGATCGCACTCGACAACACGACCAACCCGACGGTGTTTGCCAGGCCCGCGAACAGCCGGTCCCGGTGCGCCCACACGATGGCGAACTCATGCGTCATGGCACACCGTACTTGCGCAGCAGCGCCGGTTCGATCGTGCGCTGAATACGCACCAGGACGAACACGACAATGAAGTAGAGCACTGTGGCGACGAGAAACGGCGGCACCGGCTCGTAGGTCTGCGCACCGATGCGCACCGCGGCGCGCGTGATGTCGACTACGCCCAGGACAGCAATGGCCGGACTGGCCTTGATCAGCAGCTGCACGTTGGCGGGATCGACGCCGAGCACTTCGTGTGCGACCTGCGCGAGTGTCGTCTCGAGTCCCTGTCCGTGCGAGTGCGCGCCGATGCGCAGCTCGAGAATGCCATCGAGCGAAAGACGCGCAGTGTGGCTATCGATGGCGCCGAGGTAAAAACCGTCGAAGGATTCGACGACGCGCTGATGGAACAGTTGCGGCAAGCGTTTACCGCAGAGCATGCTGTGCAATGCGGTTACTGCACGCCGGGCATGCTGATTACCGCCTACGACATCGTCACCCGGCTGCTGGGCGCCGACGAAGCGCGCGTGCGCGAAGAGCTCGCCGCAAATCTGTGCCGCTGTACCGGCTACGTCGGGTATCGTGCGCGCCATAATGAGAGTCCTCGCCGCGCGACGCTGACTCGTTGTGCAATCTACAGTTTGCGGCGTGCAACTCCCGGCTACTTGCGCCGTTATTACGATGCGGTATGCATCGGCCAAAGCCCGCACTACGCCCGCTTCAATCTTGCGTAAAGACCGAGTAATCCAAGGCTAAGCAGCGCGTACATTCCCGGTTCCGGTGCGTGCGTGATTGCGCCGTCGATCAGTTCTAACGACTGGTAGTAGCCGCTGAGATTGGCTGCGGTCAGCACGCCGTTCGACGCGACGAAACTGAATTCATCGATAGCCCGCCCGCCGAACCAGTTGCGGAACACGAATCTCCCATCTCTTAGCTCTGCTGAACATCCAGAAAATGGATTACCTGGAACTGTGCATGGATCGTTCGTCAATCTGTACGCGGAGGTGATTGGCTGGCTAATCGAAGCGCCAAAGATATCCCAAGTCTGCGGGACACCAGAGGCATCGGTTGTAAATGTTCCTTCCACTCGATAGTGCGGGTCGACATCCAATTCCACCGCAAACGTCACAAGCATATTCGCGTGAATCGTCCAAACGTCGGCATGCGAAGACAAGGGCATGAGCAGTAGCAGCAGCATCAATCTCATCTGGACCTCCGGTAAGTACCCTCAATCCACTCTACCATCGGCAGCCGCCCGTCAGTCTTGATCGGTGCCTTTGCGCACTCTGAGATAGCATTGGTCTGTGAGCCGGCAATTGACGCCGGTGGATTCATCGAGGTGACCTCCATGATCAATGTCCGGCGGCGAATGGTGCAGCGTCGTCCCCGCTCTCGTTGCCGCCACGCTGCGGCAATCGTAGGGCTTGCTATTGCGCTTGGCCTCGCCAATGCCGATGCCCGTAGTGTGTCTATCGTGCAACCGGATCTGCGTATCGAGAAAATCGGCGAGGTCACGCAAGGCTTGCCGGCGCAGATGGTGTTCGGTCCCGACCATCGGCTCTATGTATCGCTGGCCAATCTCGATGCGAGCCGGCCGAACGCCGCGAGTGTCGTCAGTTTCGGCTACGACCCGACTGCCAATCTGGCGGGAGAAAGAGTCGCTGCAGCTACCGGCGGCGCGATCGGCGTTGCGTTTGGGCCGGTCACGCTGGGCAACTACGGCGAGCGCGGAGCAATCACCACGACCGGCATGTACCTGACCGACACCGCGCGCAACGGCAACGCCAATCTTCGCGTCCTGACCTCGAACGCGGCCGGTTTTTACGGCGGTTTCGGCGGTATCAATACGGTCATCGCTGCGAATATTCCAGCGGGCTTTCACGAAGCCGATCAGTTGCTGGTCAATCGCAATCGTGACGGCACCTCGTCTCTGTTCGTGGGGATCGGCGTGCGTACGACGGATGGCGTCACGGACTATCCGAATGCCGGGAGCGCACGCGACCCGGCGTGGGGCGGCACGATCTCGTGGATCAAGGATCTCAGACGCGTCAACGGCAGGGTGGTCGATTCAGCCGGATTCGGAATGACCGGCGATGCCTCGTCCAATACGCAGCCCGATTACTCGAATAGCGGTCCATATACCTCCACTGCCGTAAACAAGCTCGTGGTCCATTCATCCGGTGCGCGCAATCCGTTCGGATTGGGACTCGATGCGTCGGGGCAACTTTGGTTTACCAACAACTTCAATCGTTCGCAGTCGGACGGAACCTTCGATGGCACGATCGATCCGGCAACGCATGCGCTCAAGGGTTATACGACCGGCAACCCGGACGCAGGACCGGACATAAAGAATAACGTGCACGATCAGTTCTTCAAAGCCGCAGAGATGGGCGATTACGGCTACAACAACATCAATTGGCGGGACGACGCCGCGCACCACAACAGCGAAGTGAACAGCAACGCGGCGATGGCAGCGGGATTTTTCGATTCGGACAAACTGGTGCGCTCCACCACGTTCGACAATCTCGAGCCGCCCGCAGGTGGATTCAGCGCGTATGACCAATCGGATCTGGACCACATCGTTGGCCTTGGCCCGAGCAGCTCAGCGGACGGCTTCGCTTTCTACACCGGGGATGCGTTTCCGGCAGCCTATCGCGGCAAAGCGTTCATCTCGCGGTGGACTCCGGCGATCGCTGATGCTGCCGGCCACGTGATTGAGTATGCCGATGTGATCGCCGTAGATCCGGTCACGGGAATTGGACGGCGCATTGCACGCGGCTTCGCCGACCCGATTGCGATATTGGAAGATGGCTTCGGCAACTTGCTCGTGGCAGATTTCGGCGATCACTCGATCTGGCGGATCTCCGCCGTGCCCGAGCCGAGTTTGCTGGTCCTATTGGTCGCGGGCGGTATCGCGTTGACCGCTGTACGCCGACGCCGTGCGCATGGAGGCTCGACTACTTCTGCTCGAAACTAGCCGGAAGGCGCGATGGCGGTCGCTGTACATGCGCTGACATTGCAACAGGTCGGCTGGAATGGCCCTATGGCAGCCATCTCGCGGGCGTGTCGTATACGGCTGGACGTAGTTGATCGGACGTAGTTGATAAATGCAACGAGGACTCTAGTCGAGCTTCGGCACATCGACTTGCGTCGCGAGTTGCGGTTCGCGGCTCGTCGCCGTAAATTGCGGCCGAGGCCCATAGTTGCGGGCGCAAACTCGCAATCCCGGTGGACGCGATATCGCTGATCGGCATTCTGCCGACCGATTAGGGAAACGGTGACGACCTAGTGCTGAGCAGAGCCAAGCTTACCGCCGCAGAGAGACAGGTCATCTTCGCCTCTTCACTCGGCACGCTTTTCGAGTGGTACGACTTCATTTTGTTCGGATCGCTTGCGGCGATCATCGCGCGGCAGTTTTTTTCCAAAGCCGATCCCACCACGGGTCTTATCTTCGCGCTGCTCGCATTCGCCGCGGGATTTATCGTGCGCCCGTTCGGCGCGCTGGTGTTCGGGCGGCTGGGCGATTTAGTTGGGCGTAAATATACATTCCTGCTCACGATCGTCATCATGGGGGCGGCGACTTTTGCTATCGGCCTGCTGCCGACCTACGACGCCATTGGCATATCGGCACCCGCCAGATTGATTGGCCTGCGACTGTTGCAGGGTCTGGCGATCGGCGGCGAGTTTGGCGGCGCCGCTGTCTACCACGCCGAGCATGCGCCGGCAGATCGGCGCGGGGCGATGACAGCGTGGATTCAGACTACCGGCACGCTCGGATTTTTGCTGTCGCTGCTGGTAATTCTGGCGACGCGAACCGCGGTGGGCGAGACCGACTTTGCGCAGTGGGGCTGGCGTATCCCGTTCCTGGTTTCGGTGATTTTGCTGGCGGTATCGGTTTGGATGCGTTTGTCGATCGGCGACCCGACGGCTTCGTCGCCATTCAAATCACCTTGAACCAAGGGCGTGCGCTTGCAGCGAAGAAGGCGCTGTTCACCACGCTCGCAGAGCGCCTGCACAGCGGGCTGCAGATTCGCAAAGAAGACGTTTTCGTATCGCTGGTGGAAGTCAAAAAAGAAAATTGGTCGTTCAGAAACGGGATTGCGCAACACGGTCAGTAGCGACGCGTCCGAAGGCGGCAAATGCGGCAAGCGGCATAATGGCGGCAGCGGCCATTCGGCGCCGCGCTCTTTCACTGCGATGGAGACCAAGCATGCATCCCAAAACGAAATACGTTTTTATCGCGAGCATGGACATCGATCCTCAGCGGGAGGCGCTGTTCAATGAACTGTACAACACCGAGCACGTGCCGCTGTTGTCGAAGGTGCCCGGCGTTCTCGCCGTGACGCGAACGACCAATGAGCCCCTCACTATGTTCATCGCGGGCGAGCGCAAGACCAGCCTGGTCGAGGGCGAGCCGCGCTACAGCGCGTTCTACGAGCTCGAGAGTGCTGAGGTGCTGGTGAGCGACGAGTGGGCGAAAGCCGTCGACCAGGGGCGCTGGGCAACCGAGATACGCCCGTATGTGCGCAATCGGCGGCATCTGTTGAAACGCGTACTCGGCGCGTAGACGTACGTCGGACAGAGGGGTTGCTTTGCGCCAGCAGCTGGTCGCTCAGGCAACGCAGCCCCGGCGGCACATGCGCGACGGTGAGATCGCCTGCCCAAGTGCGGCGACCACATCATGCATCAGCGTTCATGCGACTAAAAATTGCGCGGCATTTGCGAACCCGCGACGTCGCGTGATGCCACTCGAAAAAATATTGCGACCGGTGCGAAAAAAGTCTATACGGCGGTGACGTTTAGTCCGGCACGCTGCAACAGCGCAATCACATCGAGCCAAGACGATGCATCTGCATAGAGACCGTGAACCAACACGACGTTTTTAGCCTTGGGTACGTTCTGGGCTGTGCTAAGTTTCGGCATGATTGCAGACCCAACTCCGGCGGCGACAGCGTGTTGAATGTGCGACGCGTAAGCACCGATACCGCCTTACTTTCAGATCGTAGAACGTTGCGATATCGACAAGGTTCGCACAAGCCGAAACGGGAATCGCGTCTACGATTGCTATCCTCGGAACAACCCTGCTAATTGCGTGCGCAACCGCCTTCATCTGTTGAAGCGCGTACTTTGATCTCCTGAACGGACCGCACGTTATCTATCCATCGTCAATCGCGCACGTTCGATAGTTGGTTCGCCGCGCCGCTTAGTTGAGCTGCGTTGCTGCCACTCCACCAGCACTCGAATTCAAAGGCAAGAGACGGAGTGCGCGCAATCGCCTGTGTGTTCAGGATGCCTGTGGCGACTCGCTTGTATGAATTGCCGGCGAGTCGTCCATTCAGACATCCATCATCGTTTACGCAAGGAACGAACATGCAGCGCTTCGAAAATAAAATTGTGTTGGTCGTCGGCGCGGGCTCAGGCATCGGGCGCGCAACTGCAATCGCTTTTGCCGAAGAAGGTGCGAAGGTCGTCGTTGCCGGCCGCCGCGAGAAGGAAGGCGAAGAAGTCGCAAAGTTGATCAAGGGCCGTTTCATCAAGACCGACGTAACACGCGAACCCGATATCGCCGCGCTCATGCGTGCGGTTGCGGAAGCTCACGGCCGGTTGGACGTCGCGTTCAACAGCGCTGGTGCAGAAGGCAAGGGCGGACCAATCACCGAAGAAACCGAGGCAAATTACAATGCCGTATTCGACACCAACGTGAAGGGGACCTTGCTGTCGATGAAACACGAAGTCCCCTTGATGCTGAAGAGCGGCGGGGGCGCGATTATCAACGTCGCGTCGGTCGTCGGCCTGATCGGCATGCCGGGAGCAAGTGTGTACGTCGCGAGCAAACATGCCGTCCTGGGCCTGACTAAATCCGCCGCGCTCGAATACGCCAAGCAAGGCATTCGGGTCAATGCCGTTTCACCGGCCGCGGTGCAAACCGATATGCTCGACCGCTTTCTCGGACATAGCGATGAAATGAAGGCTGCGGTCGCCGGCATGCACCCGATCGGCCGGCTTGCGCAACCGGAAGAGATCGCGCGGGCCGTCACGTTCCTGGCATCGCACGAAGCGTCGTTCATTACCGGCCAGTCGCTGACAGTGGACGGCGGCTACACCTCGCAGTAGAGCGCAGCCAGCGGACCGTTTAGCGGTCTGCTCTGCCGCCTCCACCCGGCATCGCACGCGGCTCCGCTGCGTTATGATCTGCCTCCGTCGACATCGCGGATGCGCGGATTACAAGGAGGATGGAAGTGATGCGGGTGTTGGCTACCTTACTGAGTTGTCTCGTGGCGTCGCCGGTCCTGGCGCAGGACTTTTTGCAGCAGTGGCGCGATAGCGCGATCAAAGGCATGAACGAGTTTCGTGCGGCACACGCGGCAGACATAAAAGGGCAGGGATGGCGGTTCATCGATGGCGCCGTGAATGCAGAAGGGGTAGCGATCGCTGACATCTTCATCAAGGACGTCAAGATGCAAGACGCCTCTACGCGCTCTGCGCGCGTTCTCAGCGCGTTTTATACGCCTGCTTCCGGGTCCGACTTGCCGGACTACCAGTCGAGCAATGCGTTGGTCTGGTTTCACTGTGCGGACGGACGATATGAACACCGCAGCGTCGACCGCTATGCGAGCGCCGATGGACGCGGCGCTTCGGCCTCGTCGGATGACAAGCAACCCGTACCCGCGCCGCTCGAAATGAGGGGCGCGGAGCCGGTATCGATGGAAAAGACGCTGCTGACAGCGGTGTGCGCGTCGCCGGTATAGAGCGAGCGGACGCTGTTGTTTGCATCGCCGTCGTACCGAGCGACGTGAACTGCGAGCGGGCCGCTGCGAGCACCGCCTAGTGATCAATGGAAGCCGTGCAAAAAGTTCGGGCCGATCTAGAAAAACGCAATCGTGCGCACCTCGACACTCTCGCGCGTCGGCGCATCGGGCGAACTGGTGGGATCTTCGAACGCGCTGTGCGGCATGAAGCGCGCACGGCCATCGGTCTCCGAGTCGTAGCACTTCAACAGCATCGCATGATAGGTTTCCATCTTAGGAAAATAATACCAGCGGTGGGACGGCGAGTAGCGCAGCGTATAGATCTCGCCGGTGCGATCGGGATAGCGCAGCTCCAGGCGGATGCGGTCTTCGGCGACGGTCGAGCCGACATCGCACACACCTAACGGCAGCTCTTCGACGCGGCGGTGAATCGGCTTCCATAAATTGAAAAACGCGAAACGCCGCTGCAGCAGCGTTTCCGCTTCGTCCGGCAGCACATCGCGCACGCGCTGCGGCCCGGAAACGACCGTGTAATCGCTGTGCACGAGCCGTACCGGATTGGCGGCGGAGGTCGACGGCGTCGCGACTGTTTTCGCGCGAATGTTGTAGTCGAACACGTGGACTCGGCGCGCACCAACTTGCGCACACACGAATTGCGCAACCTGTTTAAAGAAGTCGCCGCGCACGGCGGCGTCATCTTCGAAGCGGTTGAACGGTATGCGGCACTCGGCGAGCTTGAAGCCCTCGCGATCGAGGCTGAACGCGCCGGCCTTGTCCCAGCCATCGTGGATCGAGACTTCCTGCGGATCGTCACCCGGCGCATGGATCACCGTGCCGGGCTCGGGCTCGTAGAAGTAATGCGCAGGCGTGATGCCGTTGTCCAGCGTGTAGTTCAAGGTCGAGCGTACGGAGCTTTGTTCGGTCATCGTCGTGCCTCTCGTAAATCGTATTCGATCGCGTCAGCCGCGGTCCATGCCGTCTGACGCCATATAGCCACCATCCACGGGGATACAAACGCCGGTGACGTGATCCGATGCATGCGATGCCAGATACAGGCAGGTGCCGATCAGATCTGCGGTCGTGCCGCCGCGCCCGCTCGGCGTGCGGCGAATGGTCGCCTGTTCAAGCGGCGTCCCGCTCAGCTCTGCGGTCATCTCGGTCATGAAATACCCGGGTGCAATCGTGTTGACCTGAATACCCAGCGGCGCGAGCTCCACGGCATTCGCGCGCGTCAATCCGATGACGCCGTGCTTCGACGCGGTGTAGGGAACCTGCAGGCCTTTGCTCGGTGCAACCAGGCCATACACCGATGAGATGTTGATGATCTTTCCCGAACCCTGCGCCTTCATGATCCGCGCGGCGTGCTTGGTACACAGAAATGTGCCGGTGAGATTGACGCGCACCACGCGCTCCCACGCTTCGAGCTCGAGGTCCATCACCGACTTGCGATTCACCGCGCCGGCATTGTTCACCAGAATATCGACGCGGCCGAAGCGTTTCATCACGCCCGCCATCGTTGCCTCGACCGACGCTTCATCGCCGACGTCGAGCTCGAACGCGGCGGCTTCCGCACCGAGCTCTTTCAGCACAACCGCGTTGCGGTCGGCGCGTCGCGCGCCGATCGCAACCTGCGCGCCCGCGTCGCGCAACGCGAGCGCAAACTCACGGCCGATACCGCTGTTGCCGCCGGTCACCAATGCCACGCGCCCGGCCAGAGAAAACAGATCTTGCGTCATGCGCGATCCTTAATCGGCTGCTGTGTGCAAGTGAGTGTAGCAGCATGAACGATGGGCGCGAATCGCCGTGCCGGAAGTGTACTCGAGCAACCAATAACGGGCGGCCGCCGCGCAGCACAAATTACCCATCGAACTCACTTCGCACGCACCGCACAATGAAAGGCGATCGTGGCGTAATTCGTAGAAGGTTGTTAGAGTCATCGCGCAAGAGAGTCGCCGGCATCGGCCATTCGAGTCGAGCCGCCGAGCGAAATCATGGGAGGAGAGACATGAAACTGTATTTTGATCCGGTCACCGTCAATTGCCGCAAGGTCGTCGCGGGCTTTAATCTACTCGGTATGCCATATGAATCGGCCAAGGTAGACTACTTCACCGGCGGCCACAAAGCGCCCGAATACCTGGCGATCAATCCGAACGGCTGCCTTCCCGCGCTGGTCGACGGCGACCTCGTGCTGTGGGAATCGAATGCGATCCTGCAGTACGCAGCGGACCTGGGCAAGAAGGCGTCCCTGTATCCGACCGATTTGCAGAAGCGCGCGGACATCAATCGCTGGCTGCTGTGGGAATCCAATCAGTGGTTCCCGGCCTGCTACGTCTATCTCGTCGAGAATGTCGTAAAGCCGCTGCTGCAGGCAAAACCCGACGCCGACGTGTTGGCGGCTGGCGCGCCGAAATTTCATTTGCTCGCAGGGATTCTCGAAGAGCGTCTTGCAAAACAACCCTGGATCGCCGGCGACGACATCACGATCGCAGATATTGCGCTTGCGGCCCCCATGCATTTGCATCCGTATCAGCAACTGCCGCTGGAGAATTATCCGAAGCTGCGCGACTGGATGACGCGAATCGAGGCGCTGCCGTGCTGGAAGCAATCCGATCCGCGCCCGCTGCTCGGTTTACAGTAGAACAGCACCGGGTGACACTCCGGCGCGCGCCAGTCGGGGCAGCCGCGCCGCGGCGGCTAAAGGTCAGGCGCGTGCCACCAGTTCCCAAACGGCATCGGCAAATGCTGCCGGCGCTTCTTGCGGCAGATTGTGGCCGACTTGGGGCACCACGCGGTGTTCACGCGGGCCGTCGAACTTCGCCGCGGTAGATGTGCCGTCCGTGGCGGGCACGACGCCATCCGCGTCGCCGTCGAGTGTGATCGTGGGCACCGTGATGATCGGCAGCGTAGCGAGCCGCCGTTCGAAAGCTTCGAATTGCGGAGTGCCCGGCGCGAGCCCGAGGCGATGACGATAAGAGTGGATGACCACGTCGACGTAGTCCGGGTTGTCGAATGCGATCGCGCTGCGATTGAAGGTGGCATCGTCGAACTGCCAGGTCGGCGAGTTGCGCGTCCACAGGATGCGAGCGATGTCGCGCCGATTGGCCGCCAAGCCCGCGCGACCGCGCTCGGTCGTGAAGTAGAATTGGTACCAAATTCCCGACTCGACCCGTGGGGCGAGCGGTTTTGCGGCATTGGCGATGTCCTGAATGAGATAGCTGTTGACGGACACGAGGCCCGCACACCGCTGCGGCCAAAGCGCGGC
>JBDTMS010000031.1:0-13350 GCA_039934195.1 Betaproteobacteria bacterium | reverse complement strand
GCAGACCAGATCGAGATCGTTCGGGCCGCCGGTTCGCTTTGCAGCGTCAGCCGCACGTTGTCATCGAGCGGCTCGAAGGTCCAGCGCATCTGCGGCAAGCGCTTGCCTGCAGCAATGCTGCGAAAGAAGCACGTCATGCTGTCGAGCCAGCGATCGCGATCGCCGAGCCCGTGGCCGACATTCGGGATGTAGCGAAGATACTTTGCACCGGAGAGCTCGGACCAAAATAGGTTGGGC
The DNA here is from genome assembly GCA_039934195.1 of Betaproteobacteria bacterium. Classification (GTDB taxonomy): domain Bacteria; phylum Pseudomonadota; class Gammaproteobacteria; order Burkholderiales; family SHXO01; genus SHXO01. The sequence continues at coordinate 13,113 of JBDTMS010000031.1, read as the reverse complement.
GCGTCCGGCGTCCAGTAGCGATCGTTGGTGCCGAGAATGAGCAGCTTCGGCACGCCGAGCGCTTCGCGATACGAGTACGGATCGACCAGTTCGAGCAGGCGCTGACCGGCCGGCGAACCGAGAAAATTCGGCAAGCCCGGCTGCATGTACGGACGCAACATCTCGCTCAAGCCGCCCCAGCTGTTGAACTGATGCGCAAGCTGCGCAGGGATATTCAGCATGTCGAACACCATTGGCGCAATGCCTTCGACCCGAGAATCTACCGCCGCCGCGAGCCAGCTGGTCCAGCCGCGCTTCGATGCGCCGGTTAGTACGAAGCTCTGTATAGGCTGCTTGAGCTCGTGCGCAGCGAATGCCTGCAGCGCGTCCATCGCCTTAACTGCACTCTTGGTCATCGGCATGAGCAGCGGCCAATCTTCATCGCCCGTCGTCAAGAAGCGCACAAACGTCTCTGCGATCAAGTCGTCTTCGCTTTTGCCGTCCAATAGCGGCTGGTTGGGAACGTCGTACAGAATTGCGTAGGGGGCGTGCAATGCGTTGGCCATTTGCATGCCCTGCTCGTCATTGAAACCGCGAGAAGAATCGCCGGTGATGGACAGTAATATAGTCGCCGGCGTGTCGTTGCGCACTGGCACGTACACGCGAATCTGGTGCTCCCAAGCGATGCCTTGCCAAAGTTGCGATACGAGATGCAGCTTGTATAGCGTCCCTCGCGAGTGGATTTCGTTGTCCGTTACTGTCCATGTGAAGGCAGATTCGCTTCGATCGACATAACTCTGCAGGCCGGCGGCGATGATGGTCTGTGCGGAAGCGAGTAAGGTGAACGCGAGTAGTAGCGCCGCTATAGCTTTTGGCATATCGGGTTGGGCAAATGTTCAGAGTAGTCTAGGCCGATCGTGCGCGGCTTTCGCCCTCTCCGGATGACAGCGAGCATCGGATTGGACGCGTTTGCGAACACCTTAGATAAAAAATAAAGGGGACCGGCAATGAGTCATCTTCGTGCGTTCCGCGAACGCCTCGTAGAGCTGCGGCGTTCGTACCCCTCGTGGTGTCCACGCATCGCTGTGTTTCCGATCGCCGCCTTTGTTGCGGTGAACCTTACGTTACCTCGCACCGCGCACGCGCAAAGCGAGGCTGCCGCCAGCATGAGTCAAGCAGCGGATCGCTCGTGTACCGCCAATCCGCGGATTCCCGACAACACGTTCATTAGCGTGTTCGTTCCCGGCTCGCCCGGCTCGCCGTTGTGTCAGTTCACAGCGGCGGGGGCCTCGTTCGACTCGGCCGCTCCGATTCAATTTGCCGTGTTCAATAGCTTAGCGATTCAATCCGGCCAACAGTTTGAAGCGATCGTCAGAGAACGTATCGAAACGCTGCAGAAAAATATGCCGGGCGATATCGCCCTGCATCATGCGACATCGTTACCCGGATTAGCGAAAGCGCCGTACAAAACGGGGGGCGCGGCCAGCGCCGACCAGGACAATGGCGGAAGGCTCGGCACTTTCTTCACCGTTGAAGGCAGTAAAGGCGATCAAAGCGCCACGTCACGTCAGGACGGTTTCGACGGTCATACTCTCAACCTGGTGGGCGGCGTCGACTACCGATTTTCGCCTAGTATCGTCATTGGCGGCGCTGTCGGTTATCAAAAAGGCAAGACCGCGTTTAACTTCGACCGCGGCTCAATCGATCTCGACAGCTATCTGGTGTCCACGTTCTTCAATTGGTCGGCTGACAAAGGTTGGTATCTGGATGCCATCGTCAGTCATGCGTTCAATCGTTACGACACTACCAGGCGCTTCGTCGACCCAGTCGGGGCTCCGCAGACGACGACTGCCAGTCCCGATGGCAGACGCTCCACTGCAACGGCGTCGATCGGTTATAACCTGTTTCGAGGACCGTACGCGTTTGCGCCTTTCGTTTCGATCAACTATATCAACCAGCATATCAGCGCATTTAGCGAGTCCGGTGCAATCGCAACTGATCTCGCTGTCGGCGCTCAGTCGCAGAACTCGCTAACCGGCGGGCTCGGACTTCAGGGCAGCCGCCCGATCAGCACCTCATGGGGCGTTCTATCACTGGGTGCACGCGCTGAATGGAAACACGAGTTTCGCAACGATAGCCTGGTGCTACCCATGAGCTTCTCGGTAGATCCCGCTAACGGCGCTTTCCAGGTGCCGACGGATGCGCCGGATCGCAGCTACTTCTTAGTGGGGGTCAGCGCTGCAGCACAATTTGCGCGAGGCCGCTCCGCGTTCATTCAGTACGACACAGTCCTCGGACTGCGCGATGTCAGCAACAACATCTTGTCGGCTGGGGTTCGTTTGGAGTTCTGAGCAAGCCAGGGGCGACAAATGCGTCGGACATTCGCGCTTGCGACAGCTGTTGAAGATGCGACGCGAACTGCGCGCGCGCAAACTGCATCGAGCGCGCTCGGTTTTCATCGACCGTGGGCATCGAACGGCGGCGGTAACCTTTCTCGTGACTGCAGCAGTGTATTTAGTGCTGCCAAGAGGCCGGGCCACATTTGGTCCCAGCAGCAACTGTGATCGAATCCCTGAATGACGATCGATCGCGAGTATGGGTGCGTAACGAAGTAGCGGCCCACGATAGACGGCGGAACGTTAGTGTCAGCAGCGGCAAGGAAATGCCATTCCAATACGTCCTCGTGCGGTGTGTCGCGATCCGCAGGATCCAGCGACTCATCGAGCGGGGTGTAGTGATGGTAGGCAGACCAGGCGGCCACGTCGAGGTTGCCTGCCAACGTGACAACCGCGCGAGTGCCCGGAAACCTTGGCGCCAACAGCACCGCCAAGGTGCCGCCGCCACTGTACCCGAGCAGGACAACATCGCTGGATGGGTGCGCTGCCAGAAAGCGCATCAATGCGGCGGCCATGCTATCGACTATGCGTTCAGAATAGCGGGCCGAAGTCCACCACCGTGGCTCGCATGCAGGCTCGCTCGCCAAGCCGAAATAGCACGGCCGACCGAGATATACGGCAGGTGCGGGATCGAGCATCATCAGCTTGAGCATGACCGGGTCACGAGGCGTGGGGTCGCTCGACACTACCTGGCGATTTACCCAGGGGATACCGTCGTGCTCTATATACACATGCAGCCGGCTCGACGGCGAGCCGGCTTTGAAGTAGACGACATGATTGAACGGCGCGCCCAACACGATGCTGCGAGACAGTCCCGAATGCACGGCGAGCCGGTCGACTCTGGCCGTGGGCGATGAGCATCCCACCCCGATGACTGCTACCAACACAGACGCATACCAGCACGCCGCCGAGACCCAGTTCGAGGGCGAGGCTGCGCCGCGTCGCACGTTAAGGTCGGTCGATCGTTTTTTGGCATCTGCAGAGCGCGTCTTGGGTCGACTCGCATTCGTGCCGCAACACCCTTTCAAGCATGCCCGACGAAGCATGTGGGCTTCCGTGGGTGTGGCGCTGACGCTGACCTCGCTCGCCGCCGGTTCGCTCCCGAGGCAAGCGCTGGCGGTGGACGGGCATTCGGCGATCAAAGCCGAACAGTTGCTCATCGTCGATTGCCTTCTTCCGGCGCAAGTCAAAAAGCTGGGCGGCACGCTCACTTACCTCGCCGCGCGCAGACCAATCAAAACCGCTGCGCAGGAATGCGAAATTCGCGGCGGTGAGTATGTCGCCTACGACCGGGCGAACTACAGCACTGCGTTAGGTGTGTGGCTGCCGCTCGCACAGGATGGCGACAAGGTAGCGCAAAACTACATCGGAGAAATCTACGAGAAGGGCCTCGGGCTTGAACCTGACTATGTTAAGGCAGCGGCCTGGTATCGCAAAGCGGCCGAGCAAGGTCTGCCCCGTGCTCAGATCAATCTTGGCGCCCTCTACGAGCAGGGGCGCGGCGTGGAAAAGGATTTGCCCGAGGCGCTGCGATGGTACCGCAAGGCGGCTGGCCTCAAAACCGACATCGATCTGGATGTCGCGGCACGCAATACCACCGCGAACAACAGCACATCTGCAACGGCATCGAACAGCGGCCCCGACATCCGCATCATCGACCCGCCCGTCGTGCAAACGCGCGGCATACCGGCGATCAAAGTTCGATCGGGGATGGCGGTATTAGCTGTAGTCGGCAAGGTGACGACCAACGTCGGCTTGCTCTCGCTCACGATCAACAATCACATCGAGCGTGCGGATAAGCGTGGTTTTTTTCGGACCGACCTTCCGGTACTAGGGACGGACACAACCGTCCGCATCGTAGCGATAGATAGGAACGGGCAGCGTAACGCTGTCGAATTCGCCTTCGTTCCCGACGCTATTCAGTCCGTCGGTGCGAGCGCAAAGAACATAAGCCTACCTCGGCAAGGCGCGCGATACGCTTTGGTCATCGGTAATGGACAGTATCAAACGCTTCCAAAGCTGGATACGGCGACCGCCGATGCCGGCGCCGTGGCCGCGCTGCTCTCAAAGCGGTACGGGTTTCGCACCGAAACGCTGATCAACGCAACGCGCTACCAAATTCTCTCAAAGCTCAACGAGTATCGAGAACAGCTTAAGCAGGACGACAGCCTGGTGATTTACTACGCCGGGCATGGTGAGCTCGACCGGGTGAACTACCGCGGTTTCTGGCTACCGGTCGACGCTGAACAAACCAACCCGGCGAACTGGATCTCGAATATATCCATTACCGACATTCTCAATACGATGTCAGCGCGGCATGTGCTGGTGGTGTCTGATTCGTGTTACTCGGGCGCCATGAGTCGCGCAACGTTTGCTAACTTCGGCAGCAATAGCCTGTATGGGGAGGAGAAGGATTTGCTCAGGACACTGGCAACAGCACGTTCTCGGACGATATTGAGCTCCGGCGGTCTGCGTCCAGTGCTCGATAGCGGTGGCGGACAACACTCGGTGTTCGCTCGAGCATTCTTGGATGTGCTCGCGGAGAACCGTACCGCGATCGAGGGCCAGAGCATCTATCAGCAAGTCGCCTCGCGCGTTGCGCGCGCCGCAGCGCTGTTAAAGATTGAGCAGATACCCGAATATGCCGCGATCAAATTTGCAGGCCACGAGTCCGGCGACTTCATATTCGAGCCCAAGGCGCTCTAGTCGGACATCCCTGCTAGCCGGACATTTCCTGGGATTCTTCAGATAGGAGTACAGCGATGCGATGCAAATCGATTAAGCGAGCGTTCGGTCTTACCGGTCTGGCGCTTGCCTGTGTAGCCGGGTGCGTCTTTGCGGCCGATCTCGATCGGACAGTTACCGGGGCCGCGCAGCTTACGAAAGACGACGTAATTCGTGCGTTGTACGTCGACCTCGAGCAGGCAGCTGAATTGAAGAAACGCGGCCTGCAGCCGGTGCGGCGAGCGCTGGCATTCGACGTCAAGTTCGACTTCAACTCGGCGGATTTGAACTCCATCGCGGTGCAGGCCCTAAGGCCGGTCGGCGAAGCGCTGCACGAGCTCTCGCCACAGCCCTTCGTAATAGAAGGCCACACCGATGCAACGGGTAGCCGCTCCTACAATCAAAAATTGTCGGAGCGACGCGCGGCAGCCGTGAAGCGCTTTCTAGCGAGCGAATACCAGATCGACCAGGGACTGCTCACATCGGTTGGCAAGGGGCCGGACGATCCACTTGACCGACAACACCCGGGGAGCGGGATCAATCGGCGCGTTGAAATCGTTACCCGCTAGCGAGCGACTAGGCGCATCTTCGATCGAGATCTCATGCCCCTTAAGCGGCGATGCAGCATAGTCGCAAGCGTCGCTACCGTGACGACTTGCTCGCACTATCTCCTGTGGGACGCAGCGTCGACTAGTCAGAATTAGCTCGGCTTAGGACCGCCAAAATTTGTTCTTGCGTCGAGCGTACGACCGCGGCCAGCCGGTGTAGGCTTGCTTATCTCTCAATACCCGACACGTTAGCGGTGCGGGCTCCTTGTAGAACTAAAGGCGAATTGCTGTCGCACTAATCAGGTGAGTAAAGTGCCAGCAGCGATCTCTATCCGGATTCAGGAACCGTCCGCCGGGTGGCTCGAGACGCGATGGAGCCTAAAGATAGTGAACGCCAATACAGCGATGAAAGAGAATGATCCCAAGGTTATTGGCTCCGCTAGCGATGCGGAGGGTGCATCCACCCGTCTGTTTTCCTCGAACACCAACTCCGGTCGCTTCGGACAGCCGACCTTGCCGGGAATTGGCGGCGACGGCGGATCCGCCGTCGAGCAGGTAGGCCGCTATAAGATCCTAGACCGCCTCGGACAAGGCGGCATGGCGACCGTGTACAAGGCGTTCGATCCGGGAATCGATCGTGCGATCGCGATCAAATTTCTGCACCCTTCTCTGTGTCTGGATGAAAATTACCGCGGCCGTTTTCTGCGTGAAGCCAAGGCAGCCGGCGTCCTGTCCCATCCCAATATCGTTACCGTTTTCGACGTCGGCGAGATCGAGGGTCAGCCCTACATCGCAATGGAGCTGATCGAAGGTTCGACGTTGAGCGATGTGATGGCCGATGGCGCGCCCTTGCGGCCGCGAGAGGTAGTGGAGATGGGTATCCAACTGGCACGTGCTCTGGATTTCGCGCACAGTAAAGGCGTGGTGCACCGCGATATCAAGCCCAGCAATATCGTCCGCATCAAAGGCACGCGAGAAGTAAAGGTCACCGACTTCGGCATCGCGCACATCGGCAACGCCGAGTCGACGCAGCACACCAAGCTCGGCGATGTGCTGGGCACGCCGCAATATATGTCCCCCGAACAGGCGATGGGTATGGGGAAGAAAGCGGATTCGCGCTCAGATCTGTTTTCAGTCGGCGTGGTGCTGTTCCAGCTGCTGACGGGGCAACGGCCGTTCGAAGCCGACAGCGTCGCGACCTTGATGTATCGCATCGCGAAGGAAGAGCCGACCCCTATCCCCAAGCTGCGCGCTGACATTCCGCCCTCGTTGCGCCGGGTGGTGGACCGTTGCCTGAAGAAGCAACCGGAGAAACGTTTTCAGTCCGGCGGCGAGTTAGCCGATGCCCTGACGGCAGTGTTGCAAGAGATGGACGAGGAGACGCACGAAAAAAGCAAGTCGCGCCTCATTCCCCTGCGACTGAAATGGACGCTTCTGATGGCAGCAGTGATTGCGGTCACGATGGCGGTAACCGGGGCAGTCGTAACCAAACGGCAGCACGCCGCACTGATGGCACAAGTCATCGATTACGGCGCCGCGCTCAGCCGGTTCCTCGCTGCCGAGAGTGCGGTGCCCGTTCTCAGCGAGGACTGGGTAGCGATCGAGATCTTCGTGCAAGAGGTGATGAAGAGTCAGGACTTCCAAGGCATCTCGATCGTCGATCACACCGGGGTCGTGCGCGCGAGCAGCGTGGCCGCGACGATAGGACTTCCGCATCAAGACCCGGTCGGTCAACAATTGGTCGCCCACGATAAAATTGTTAGAGTCCTACGCTACACCGACGATGCGGGCGTCCCAGTGCTGGATTTCGAAGCACCGATTACCTTCCAGAATAGAGCGATCGGCCATGCGCACCTGACCTTGCCGGAGCAACCGCTGTCCGCGGTCGCCCGGCTGACCGTCTTGATGATGTGTGCGCTGGTAGTCATTACCGTCGTGGCCGTTGTGATCGCCACCTATATCATCGCGGACCACTTCTCCAAACCGATTCGCGTTCTGCGTAAGGCCATGCGCGAAATCGCGAAGGGCAAACTAGACCGTCGCATCGAGCAGAAGCGCAATGACGAGTTTGGACTGCTCTACGAATCATTCGATGAGATGGCGGCCGCTCTTCAGAAGAAGGCCGAGGAAGCGGAGCCGCCCTCCGGCGCCGCTTGATTCGACACATCGCGATGGCCGCGTAATCCCGTGATTGCTTTGCGCTGGCGGCTCCGGGGTACTGCCATACTGCTAACGGGCTTCACCGCATTAGCGGCCGGATTGCTTGCGGGGTGCGAGAGCAACCTCCCGCACCGACCGGTTTCAGTGGATACCGGTAATCCGGACAACGGTCCGGCGCCCGCGCCTAGCGTGTCGCGGCAAGCGTCCACAGATCAGATCGTCGCCAGGGATACTCGCTTCGTCATTTACCTACCTAGACCCAGCGAGACACTGTCCTCGATCGCCGGGCGCATACTCAACGATCCAAGTCGGGCGTGGATGATTGCCGAGTTCAACGATATCAGCGAACCCCGGCCGGGTCAGCCACTGGTGGTACCGCTGCAATCCATCAATCCGACCGGTGTGTTTGCCAACGGCTATCAAACTGTTCCGATTCTCTGTTACCACCGCTTTGGGGCCGACGAGGGAAAGATGGTCGTCTCGCCGAAGGCGTTCGCGCAACAGATGGAATTCCTCAAGCGCAACGGCTATCGGCCGGTACGGTTGGCGGACCTAGCCGGCTTTCTGCAGGGAAACCAGGCACTGCCGAAACGCGCTGTCGTGCTTACGATGGACGACGGCTATGCCTCGATGTATCACCACGCGTACCCTGTGCTCAAGCAATACGGTTTTCCGGCAACTGTATTTGTCTACACCGACTTTATCGGCGCAAGAGACGCATTGACGTGGGATCAGATGCGAGAAATGGTGACGTCCGGATTAGTCGATATTCAGGCGCACTCCAAAACCCACTCTAGTCTGACTGTGCGTTCGCAAGGGGAGACGGAAGCCCACTATCGACAGCGCGTGAACGCGGAAGCCACGACGCCCCGTGAGATTCTCCAGCACAAGCTGCGCGTCAAAATATCGGCCTTTGCCTACCCGTACGGTGATACCAGCGGTGCTGTGATGGAACAACTCGCCCGAGCCAACTACAAAATGGCGCTTACCGTGGACGTAGGCGGCAACCCTTTTTTCACACCGCCTCTGCTGCTCCGACGCACCATGATCCTCGGTGATCAAGATGATCTGGAATCTTTCAAAGCGCGCTTGCAGGTATTTTCATCCGTTGACCTGCGATGAAGCCGAGCGTCGGCGCCGCGATACTGATCATCCAATCGCTTTGGGGGTGTGCGTCAACCCCGCCGAACAACGTCGAGCCGCAGCCGCGCGGACCGGCTGCCATCGTGTTGCAACCATCTGCGTATTCGAGCTTCGAGGAGGATCATCGGGATCGCGCCGCGCTGCTAGAGCAGCAGCAAGACTGGGCGGCCGCGGCAGTTCAATGGGAGGTATTGACTCTCCTGCGGCCGGACAACTCGGAATACAAAGCGCGGTTGCGCGGCACAAAGGCAAGAATCGCGGAGGCGACACGAGAACTCCTACGCAATGCCGGCGAAGCACGCGAACGCAGTGAAATGCAGCCGGCTGCAATGAATTACCTGAAAGCGTTGAAGTTAGACCCGACTAATCCAGCTGCCATCGAAGGACTGCACAGCCTAGATCAAGAGTCACATCGCCGGAGCTTGCGACCACGCGCAGCGAAACTTTCCACGCAAAAAGAGTCCAGCGCCAACCATGCTGCGACGGCTCCTGCGGATACACGCGCAGCGAAAGATTTCGAGTTCGCGGTGATGTTAATGCATCAAGGCGACTACGCGGACAGCATCAAAACGCTGGAGAAATATCTTAGGGCGTCGCCCAATGATGACGCGGCGCGGCGCTACTGCGCCGACGCGCATTATTTCCTAGCCCAACAGTTAATAGCGAAGGGCAAAAACGACGAGGCGTTAGTCCACCTCGAACATGCCGGTGGCACGCGGGAAGAGGACGACGTTCAACTTAAAGCCGCTACCGCAAGCCTGCGGAAACGGTTGGCCGACGAGTATTACGAGAAAGGCCTGAAGGTGTATCGCAGCGATCTAGCGAAAGCGATCGAGTACTGGGAGCGCACACTGCAATATGATCCGCGTCATGAAAAAGCCAGCGCCCGCCTGCAGCAGGCCCGGCAGATGCAGAAGAACTTGCGCGGCATAGAAAGCGGGGTGAGCCCACCGTAGCGGCCGTGTTGAATGGTGTTACTCGCTCAATGAGCACCTGCGGATGGATCAAGCTCGTTGCGTCCCACCTCTACCCGCTGCTAACGCGGTTTGCCCATCTTGTCGATCTTGTCCTGCAATTCGATAGCGCTCTGCCGATAGTTTTTCGCTTTCGAGCTCGTCGGATCCAGAATCAACACGCGATCATATAAACGGATAGCCAATTTGAGATCCTGGTCGTAATAGGCTTTCATCCCTGCCACGTAATAGGCATCAGCGAGTTCCTTACGCAGATGATCCAGATTTGCCCGCAGTTCCGGGTTCTGCGGCGACGCGCGCATTGCTTCATCGTACGACCGATAAGCAGATTCAAGATTGCCCGCTCGCATGGCCTTGATGGCGTCTTGATAGGCGTGTTCGGCCGGTCCGTCATCCGACGGGCGCTCGGGCGACTTCGGACCGGGGGGGAGGCGTGTTATCGAAGTTGTCGGCTTCGCCTTCGGCGGCGGCGGTTTGCCCGGGATTCTGATCACTTGGCCAGCACCAAGCTGACGCGGCACACGAATATTGTTGTAACGCGCCAGGATGTAGAACAGATACTTGTCGCCGAGAAAACGCTCTGCAATGCGAGACAGCGACTCACCCGGTAGAACCGTGTAGGACCAATATTCTTTGCCTAGCACCGTCCATGGATCGACGTCGAACTGCTTACGCAACGTGACGCCGATCGAGTTATTTGGGTCCAGCTTGCGCGACTCTTCCAGATCCGAACGCGCCTGCAGCTGATTCCCGAGCTCCAGCGCATCGGCTGCGTGCAATGCCAATCTTTGCGCCTCCGCCTTCTCTTGCACAGTCGGCGGACGTGGAATCGGCGGTGGTGGTGGTGGCGGCAAAGGCTTGGGCGGCCTTGGCTCGTCCGGCGGCGGCGGTTTTGGTACGGGATTGCTCTGGGGATCGGGCTTGGATGCGTTCGGGACGCAGCCTGAAAGTACCAGCGACAAAACGACCAACAAAGCCAGAGCCTTCATCTTTCTGTTAGTCCTTGCCCACAGGTTGTCAGTCAGGCGTTGCTAGCGGCGAACATCCGCGCATGTACGAGCAGCCTTGGTCACGTGCATGCAAATATACAGCGGCGGACGCTGGATAGGTAATCAGCCGACATGTGGACGACGTTGCCGGATAGTAATCGCGGGTTACCTATCGGGACGCAGCTTGCCGCCGTCATCTGCCCGTCGACATCATACGAAAGTAATAGCAGCATTCTAGTGCCGCATTTCCGTGTCTATAATGGTTCTCACACAAGGCTCGGTCACGCGGGAGGTGTCGAATGCCCTTAACGCTGCTGGTGGCGACCTACCAGGAAGTTCCACCATCGCGGCCGATGTCCAAACAATTTGGACCAGGCGGCGGCACGCTCGGCCGCGGCTCCGATAACGATCTAACGCTCCCCGATCCACTGCAATTCGTGTCGCGCAGACAGGCCGCGATCAGTTGCCGAAACGGCGCCTATTTCATCAAGGATCAGGGCCGCAACGCAGTGCTTCTCAATGACAGAGTGCTAGGCAGCGGATGCGAAGCGCAGTTATCCGATGGCGACCGTTTGGCAATCGGCGAATATCGACTGCATATCAAACTCGATGCAGACGCGGTGCCGGCGGATACAGTGCCCCCTGCAACGTCGCGCCCCCATATGTCGAGTTCCACAGCGCTGCACGATGACGTGCTCGGACCAAGTTCCAGCTTTCTTGCCGATGAGTCCGACCCTATGCAGTCAATTCAGACCGGCGCTGAGCCGAAGGACCCGTTCGGAATAAATCTCAGTGGCGGGCCGGGTGGCAGCACCGAAGATCGGCTGGTGGCCTCGACTTCAAGCCACGTACCGATCTTTGCTTCCGGTACCCAGCGCGATGCATTGCAACACGTGAACGAACCGCTGCCGCCTGCCCGACAGTCGCACGCACCAGCGCGCGCTGCGCGAAATGAATTGTCGTTGCTCGAGGGCCTCGAGGAGAGCACGCCGGAGAACCCGATCGCGGCTCGGAGTGCGGCAGCGTCGCCGCCTGCATCCAGCAGCACGCCGGATGGCATCCCCGATAACTTCGATCCGTTCGCCACTCAAGACCGGGATGCGCCTAAGTCGGCTGTACAGAACGGACCACCGACGCCTAACCGGAAGGGCGCTTCGCCCTTTCCTGCCGATTTCGATCCGTTCGAGATAAAACCTGCTTCCAACCGTTCCCCCCAGGCGATCGCTGCCCCTTTAATCGCACATCCAGAGCGCGTGACCGAGACTCCGAAAGCAGCGTTGATCCCGTCTGCCTCGACGGCGGCGAACGCGCGCGATGTCCCGAAGGTCGACACAGAATTCTCGCTGCTCGACGACCTCCAAGACGATGCTGCCGTCGCTCGAACGCCAACGCCAGCCCACGTCCCGGTGCCGGTTAAGACCCGCGTCGGCGTATCGCCGCGAGTATCGCCTCCTGTACCGGAGGTGCTTACCACGACCGCTCCGTCTGCGCGGTCGGAGCAGGAATCGAACGCCGCTCGTCCCGATGTTTCGTCGCCAGTTTCGCCGTCAGCTCAACCGGGCGGACCAGCAAAGATCGACGGGTATGCGCGTGCATTGGACGAGCTGCTGAGCGGAGCCGGCGTGCCGGAACTGGCGGATCAGGTGCGCGCGACGAGTGCGCCCATGCGTCGAGCGGGCGAGATGCTGCGCACGATGGTTATTGGCGTACAGCGTGTCTTGATGGCGCGCGCCGCTATCAAGCAAGAACTGCATGTCGACATGACGATCATGAGCCGACGTGACAACAATCCGCTGAAGTTCGAGCCTGATCCAAGCGAGGCACTGAGACACTTGCTGGCGCCCCGCGCGGGCGGCGCTCATCTGTCGCCCGACCGGGCGCTTGTCGAGGCATTCGAAGATTTGCAGGCACATCACCTCGCGCTCATGGCCGGCGTGCGCGCTGCGCTGCACGGTGTACTACGGCGCTTCGACCCGAAGCAGCTCGAGCAGCGACTGCAGAGTAATCCGGTCTTGGACATGGTCGTCCCGAGTCACCGTAAGGCCAAGATGTGGGACTTGCTAACCGATTTGCACAAGCAGATGGAAAGCGAAAGCGAGGATGAATTCGATCGTCTGTTCGGTCACGTCTTCCGTACCGCGTACGAAGAGCAAGAGCGTCAGCTGCGGGGAATGAAACGAAAGGATGGTTCCAAACCGTC
>JBDTMS010000030.1:0-13565 GCA_039934195.1 Betaproteobacteria bacterium | reverse complement strand
GCGCTGTCGACGTCGCTTTCTTCCTGCACGATTTCGTGCGCACGTTTCCAATCGCCTTGCGCTGCATGCCATAGCGCGGTGAGCGGCGGGCGCAACTCAGCGGGACGTTTGCCTTGTCGTACGGATTTCAGGAACGCGTCGATATCCATGTTCACTCTCGAATTTCGTTAGCGCACGATCGCCGTCGGGGTAAGCGCTTCCGCGAAGGAGGGCAGCAGTGTCGTCCAACCGTACGGATCGGCGCTGCGCCCGAACTGAATGTCGGTCAACGCGCGATACAGGTGCTTTGCAACCGGCCCGGGCTGCATGTCATTGAGAATGTAATCGCGCCCGTAAAATCCAACGCGTCCGATAGACGCAACCACCGCTGCGGTGCCCAGACAAAACGCCTCGGTGATGTCGCCGCGCTCGATGTCGCGCAACACTTCATCGACGGCAATGCGATCCTCGGTAACTTCGTAACCGAGATCGGGCGCGAGTTGCAGCAGCGATTCGCGCGTAACGCTCGCCAGGATGCTGCCGGACAGCGCCGGCGTGCGAATCTCTTCACCGCCGTACACGAAAGCAACGCTCATCGCGCCGGCTTCCTCGACATAGCGGCGTTCCACCGCATCGAGCCAAAGCACTTGATCGTAGCCATGAGATCGCGCGAGCTCACTGGCATACAGGCTCACGGCGTAATTCGCCACCGTCTTCGCCTCGCCGGTGCCGCCGCGTACCGCGCGAAAATGCTCGTCCGACACAAACACCGAAACCGGCTTCGCGTCGTCGCCGAAGTACGCGCTTATCGGACTCAGAATAATGAAGTGCAGATAGCTGTGGCTTGCGCGCACTTCCAAAGAGCGATCGTTGGCCATCATCACCGGCCGGCAATACAGCGATGCGCCGGGACGATCGGGAATCCAGTCGCGCTCGAGATCCATCAGCATCTGCACTGCGTGCAGATGCGCTTCTACATCGATCGACGGCATCGCCATGCGCTTCGCTGAACGGTTGAAGCGCTCTAGATGATCGGCCGCGCGAAACAGGTTGACCTGACCGTCGGGGCGGCGCAAGCCTTTCATGCCTTCGAAGATGATTTGTCCGCAGTGAAACAGCTGTGCCGCGGGATCGAGCGCGAGCGGCCCGTAAGGCACGATCGCGGCGTCGTGCCAGCCACGATCGACGCTGTAGTGCTGGGTGAACATGCGCGAGGTGAACGTGCGACCGAAACCAAGCTCCTGCGGCAGGCTCGGCGCGGGCGGCGTGTGCGGCTGGATTCGAATAGGGAAATCGGACATCGATGGCGCTCCGTCGCGCCGCGGCGCGTTCTCAGCTACGTGGCTAGCCGCAACTGCGTTGCTTGCGGCCGGTCATTATAGCCAACCGTGTGCAATCGACTCCGCACAGTTCGCGACGCCGAGCGAGCCGCGCAGGGCTGCTCTCGCAGCTTATTTCGAGATGGCAGGTGGCTGCGCGTCAGCACTTTCATGCGTGGCGGAAAGATGCAACCGGATGCCGGCAAGCGCGTCTTTCGCGGACGCATAGCGATCGCCCGGCAGCTTGGCCATCAACTTATCGATCAGCGGTTGCAGCGACGAGAACGGCCCCGTCAGCCGTGGCACCGGTGCGTGAATGTGCTTTTGCATCACCTGCGCCGCGTCCTCGCCGAGGTAGGGTGGCTGACCCGTGACGAGCTCGTAGAAAATCACACCCAGGCTATACAGATCGGTGCGGTGGTCGACGGTTCTGCCGAGCGCCTGCTCTGGACTGAGATAGAACGGCGTGCCGAGACCCTCGCCCTGGCGCGTGCGATTGAACGTGGCGCCCATGTTCTTCGCGATACCGAAATCCGCCAGCACTAACGTATCGCCATCGCGCAGCATCAGCGTGTCGGGCTTGAGATCACGGTGGACGACGTCGTTGGCATGGATTGCGACCAGCGCTTCTGCCACCTGGTTGATGTACTCGAGCGCCAACCGCGGCGCGATCGCCGTACGCATGCGCTCCCGTAGATCCCCGCCGGGAAAGTATTCCATCACGATGAAGGCATGGCTGTCGGTTTGCCCGTGACCATAAATGGTCGCGATATGCGGATGGCGGATGCGCGAGATCAAGTCGTGCTCTTGCACGAAACGCTGCAGCAGGTCGTAGCCGCCTTCGTTGATATTCAGGACTTTCAGCACGCGAACCGCGCCGGTCGGTTCGTATTCCGCCAGGAACGCACGCGACAAGCCGCCCTGCCCGAGGCGCCGCACCAATCGGTAGCCCGGGATGCGGATGGGCGCGTCGGCCGGCCGCAACGGCGCGAAGTGGCCGGTGCTGCGAAACCGATGCGGCTCCGCCAATACCTGATCGCGAACCCGTGTGATGATTTCCGCGTTGCGTGCCACCGCGTCCTTGATCGTCTCGTAGGTTTGCAGCGCGCGCGTGTCCGCGTCCTTGCGCGCGCGCAGCCCGACGATCTCAGTGATTTCCACCGGCGATGAGCGGCCGCGTACCAGCAAGGATCCGCGCTTGCCGGGGATAAAGCGCGCCCCTGCGAGCTCCAGGGTATGCATGGTCGACACGACACTCGCGCCGAGCTTTTTCGTTTGCTCTTCCAAACGCGAGGCGACGTTGACGGTATCGCCGATGATCGTCGTATCTACGCCGGCGCCGGTGTTAACGCGCACGACCACGACATCGCCGGTGTGTACACCGATGCCCACGGCAAAATCCGGCAGCACGCGATCGGGGAAGCGGCGTGTCAGCCATTGATTGAACCGCTGCGCCACGATGATGTGAAACAGCGCCGCGCGCAGTGCCCGCTCGGCATGATCAGCCGGATTTTCTTGTGTGCGCTCGAATAGCGCCAGGACGCCGTCGCCGAGCAGCTTCACGATCCAGCCGCCCTGCTGCAGGATCGGCTCGCACGCGCGCACGAAGTACGCGTTGAGCACCTCGGCGACCTCCGCCGTGGACAACGCCTCGGCCAAGGTGGAGAAATTGCGGATGTCGGAGAACAATACCGAGCCGTGCCTCGCTTCCTGCGGAAAACCAGCGCCGGGTCCCGGGCCGGCATAGCCGGCGGAGCGCGCCGTGAAAATCGCGGTCGATGTGATTCCGGACGTAGCCCGCAACGCGTCCAGATCGACCTCGCTGCTGCTCTGCGGATGCGGCGTCGGCACCGGCGGGATTACGCTGGCGGCAAAGTCGCGCAAACCGTCGTTTCTCCGCAAGCGAAAGGTAACGACACGCTGGAGCGCTTCGACAGTGACCGGCTGGATGAGAAAATCATCGGCACCCTGCTGCATCGCGTGTCGCCGAGTTTCGGCTTCCCCTTCCGCGCTCAAAAATACGATGGCGGTGTTGGTTAACAGCGCATTAGCACGGATCGCCGAAATCATAGCGGGCACGTCCAGACCGGCCTTTGCCGAGCCGCACACCACCAGGTCAGGGCGAGCCGAAAGCGCAAGGCGCAGACCGGCGTTGGCGTTTTCCGCCGTGAACACGTCGTGCCCGGCGGTTTCCAGGTGGAGGCGAAGAAAGTCTTTGGACGGCGCCTCGTTGTCGACGACTAAAATACGCGACATGCGCTCTCTTTATAAAATGGGTTCGGATTAAGGATCATGCAAATGCGCTTGGCCGCCCGGCAACTCGCGGGATAACAGGGTTCTGCAATACTGCCGAACGCAACGCGTGACAATAGGGTAAAAACGCTTCCGAGTCGATCTATGTGGCACCGAAATGCGTGCAAATGTCCGCAAGTTTCGAACGCCGACCGCAGCTCCCGTCAGTTCCGAATTCGCGTTTATTTGATACCCTCTTAGTTTTTCGAAAACGAGCTTTTACAAGAGGCGCTCATGGCTGAAAGAAACGACCGACTGCCGGAAGCCGCGATGGACCCAACCAGTCTTTATCGTGAAGAGATCATCACCGACCGCAGAGTGGGCACCATCCGTGTGCTCGTACCGATCACCGCCGACGGCGACGCCGATGCTGCCCGCTCGACCGTCTACGTCGGCGAGGCGCAGATCCAAACCAACATGGGTGCGCTGCCGCTGAGCTTCGAGCTGGCTGGCGCGTCGCTCAGCGAAGCCGTCGCACACTATCCCATCGCCGCCCGGGAAGCCGTTGAAGGAGCGGTGCGCGAGATGGAGGAAATGCGCAGGCAGGCCGCGTCCTCGATCGTCATTCCGCGAGGCGGCGCGCCGGGATTGCCGGGCGGTCTGCCCGGCGGCGGCAAAATCCAGATACCGTGAGCGTTATCGATCGACGACAACTGCTTCGCGCGGGGATTTGTATCCCGGCCCGGAGGTGCGTAGGCGCTCGCAGGTTTGTCGGCGCTCGCAGGTGGGTTCCCGCTCGGCGATACGTCGTGGCGAACGACTGCACTGTAGCTGCGTCGCCTGAACGTCAGCCCGCGTGACGCAGCACACGGCTCACGGCCGCGCGCGCCGCGCCCTGCTCGCATCGCTGTTAGTCGGAGCCGGTGCGGTTGCGACCAAGTCGCACGCGCTCGCGGCGCCGGATAAGCGATCGTTAACGTTTTTTCATACGCACACGCGCGAACAGCTCAGCGTCACCTATTACGCCGACGGCAAATTTATCGGCGATGCCCTCCTCGAGATCGACTACCTGCTGCGCGACTTTCGCACCGGCGATGTCTGTCAAATCGATGCCATGCTGCTGCATACGCTACATGACTTGAATCAGGCGACAGGCGGTGACGGTACTTTCGAAGTTGTCTCGGCGTATCGCTCGCCCGCGACGAACGCCTCGTTACAGGAACACACCGAAGGCGTTGCGACGAACAGCATGCACTTGCAAGGCCGCGCTATAGACGTGCGGATTACCGGCTGCGATACCGCTAGATTGCGCGACGCCGCCGTCGCTCTGCAGCGTGGCGGCGTCGGCTACTACCCGACTTCGGATTTCATCCATCTCGACACCGGAAGCGTGCGCACCTGGTAGGGCGCGCACATGTCCCGCGCAACGCGCGATGCGAGATGTTTTAGCGGCGCAAACCTGATGTCGACGGCGCAACGGCGGTAGATGTTGCGACGGCCGAGGGCGACGAGGTGGCGGTCGCCGGCGGCGCGTTTTGTCGGATAACTGCGGCGCCGCTGTGAATCGCTTCGGCGCGCAATTCGACGTCGACTTCCTGCGCGCAGTCAGTGCCGTGGTTGCGCTCGCAGTCTTCGATACGCTGGAGGCGTTCTTCAGTCCACGCGCGCGACTGTTCGCTGACCGCTTGATTTACCGCGGTCTGCTGTAACTCGGCCTGGCTAGCGGCAGGACGATCGCTTGCACATGAAGCTTCGGTGCCTGTCACGCAGCGGCCTGAGCGGCGCGCGGCGCGCGCCACTTCGACAGCCATGCGGTCCGACGAAATAGTGCTGATGTTCTCCGGCACCCGCGTCCAGTGCGCGCCCTTTGGCGCGGCGTCCGAATAGTGTGTGCTGCCTTGTTCGTCAACCCATTTATAGATGTCTGCTGCTTGCGCGACACCTGCGCCTAACATGAGACCGCATAGCAGCGGCAGTGCGGTACGAATCGAGATCATGGTCGGGCTCCTTACAGCAAGTTTCTTATAAGTCCGAGGCGCGTATGGGCCAACGGTGGTGATCGAGCTGCGCGAACCAGCGCGAGCGTCTGTCATTGAAGACAGGATACCCGCATCTCGGTTCCGCGAAATTTGGTTCGCACGAGGCTAGAAAGAAAAATTAGAGTATCGCCGTCAGCGCTGTCCTACGTGGGATGCAAACGATCGAGCGGCGACCGCCGGGCGACCGCCGTGTAGTAGTTCCGCCTGCAGCCGTCACATCCATATGCCATACGCGCCGCAGAGCGCATCAACGCTCCGCTTAGGCATCAGCCCTCCGCTGGCCACTCGCGCCAGCCTTTCAGCAGCGGAAAATATAAACCTAGACAAATCGGCCGTTTCTCGCTGCGCGATAACAGCCGGGCATAGCGCTCGAGCTGACTGCGATAGCGCTCGCGCTCGCTGTCGAGAAACGCTTCGACGTCGCCGCCCTCGTGCATCCCGGTTTTATAATCAACGATCCAGCGCACGCCGCCATCGTCGACGAAAGTGCGGTCGAACACGACATTCACGAAGGCGCCGTCGAGCTCGCCGGCGAGCCGATATTCCGAGTTCGCGTCCAGATGCTCGGCGCTCAGCAGCCAGCGTGCCCGCCTATCGCCGCGCACGCCGCTCAACGCCGACCGCACGCGCTGATGCGCGGCATCCAGCTCGCTCGCAGGCACGCCTTCCTGCTTCAACGCGTTGCGTAACACCGGATCGATGCGCGCCATGTGTCCCGTGTCCCATGCCTCAACACCGACTTGCGCCATACGCTGCAAAAACAAATGCACGACGGTGCCGATGTGACGTGCGCTCTCGCCGACCCAGGAAAATTCGACGACGGCCTCGCGCGTGGTGTCCTCCTGCTGCACTTGCTGCCACGCGACGGGCTGTGGCGGCGACGGCGGAGTCCATGACAACGCTAGACGCCGTAGCGGATAGCGCATCGGATCGTTCACTAGCGCGGAGTGGGCGCCCGCGTTGAGCGCACCCGCAGCCACTGCGCGTTGCACCTCCGCTTCTATCACCGGCCACAATTTGGCTAGTAATGCGCCCTTCGTCGGCACGTCGGCGCGCAGCTTGCCATCCGGCCCTTCGATCGCCTTCGGCTGCGCCAGCAGATGCAGACGATTCACCGCGCGCGTCGCGGCCACGTAGAGAACGCGGCCATCCTCGTGCTCCTGACGCTCGTTCGACAGCCGCGTGATACTGGCGTAAATCGCATCGTCGGCGCCGCCGCTCGCCGTCATCGCGCCAAGCAAGAGATCACTGCCGCCGTCGGCGCGGGGGCGCTCGATCCAGCGCAGCAACTGCGTATCATCGACGCCGGTCGCAGCGCTCAATCCGGGCACGAGGACGGTATCGAATTCGAGTCCTTTTGCCTTGTGGATCGTCATCAGCTGCAGCGTCTCGGGCGCCTGCAGATCGGCGAGCGCGTAGAGCTTGTCGAGCTTGGCTTCCAGCGCCTGCAGATCTTCCAGATCGCCGCCCTGCTCCAGCGCTGCGAGCAAATCGAGATACACCTGCACGTCTTCGAGGTCGGTTGGCTCCTGCACGCAAGCTGGTCCGCCGAGATTGATCCACGCGCCTTCCACGCGAATGCGCAAGTCATCGCGCGCGCGCCGCCCACGCGCGGGCGACAGCGCATCGAGCAGGCGTCTTAACCGCGCTTGCCCGTCGCTGCTCAGCGTTGCGACGACATTTTCATCTGTCATGCGGACCCAGAGTATTCCATCGCGCTGGTCGCCGACCAGCCGCTCGAGATCGGTCAGCGTAAGTCCGCACCAAGGTGCGCGTAACACCGACAACCACGCAACGCGATCCGCGGGGTGCAGCAACGCGCGGGTCAGCGCGTACACGTCCTGCACCGCTGGCCGATGCGCCAAGACTTCGATCTCGATCGCGCGAAACCGCAGGCGGGCTTGCTTCAGCGCGGGCACGATATCGTGCAAATGCATCCGGCTGCGGACCAGGATAGCGATGCGCTGATCGCTGTGCTCAGCCTGCGCCGTGCGCACCAGCTCGATCACGCGCGCAGCTTCCGCCGAGCGGCTGTTCAGCACGTGGATCTGCACCGCATCGCCCGCGAGCGCAGGCTTGGTCGGCAGCGACGCCGAATACGGTATCGCGCCGGTCGCCATATCCTCGTGCCTGGGTAGCACCGCGCTGAATATGCGATTTACCCACTCGACTAGGCCAGCCTGCGAGCGGAAATTGCGTGTAAGCGTCAGCGCTTCGAGCACGACCGCGCCGATGCCATCGTTGCGCGCACGTAGAAACAGCGCAACCTCGGCTTCGCGAAAACGATAGATCGATTGCATCGGATCGCCGACCACGAACAAGGTGCGGCCATCGCCCGGTTGCCAGCCTAACGTCAGCCTTTGCAGGAGATCGTATTGGCTCAGCGAGGTGTCTTGAAATTCATCGACTAGTAAATGCGAAATTCGATAGTCGAGTATCAGTGCGAGATCGGTCGGCGCTTCGGGCTCGCCCAGCGCGCGATTGGCACCGATCAGCAGCTGCGGGAAATCGACCACCCCGCGCGCGCGAAAGATGATTTCGAGTTGCGCCAGCGCCAGGCGCAGCATCGGCGACAGCGCTTCGATCAGTCGCCATTGTTCGTCGGTGTAGTGCGGCGGCGGTAAGCGCCGCACCTCGACAAGCGCTGCAACCAGTTGGGGAGTCTGCGTGAGCTTCGCAAGCAGCGCATCCATGCAGTCTTTTGCTTCCTGGCGCCGCGCCCGCTCCTCGGCACTGATGCCCGATTCGCCGGCTGCGGGGAAACCGTGTCGCTTGTCGACCTTCTTGCGCAGATCGCCATCGGCAGTCAGTAGAAAATCTGCGATCGCTTGCCATGCTTCCAGCCGCTCAGGCGCCGGCGCCGGCATGCGAAGCGAGTCAGCGATTTCCCGCAGCGCTGGCGCCGCGGTTGCATACAGACGCGCCGCGGCGTTCGCAACGCAAACCAGTAGCTCGGGGACGGCGTCATTGGCGAGCTCGTCGCGCGCGCGCTGCAGCCGCTCGCGCACGAGATTGGCCAACGCTTCGGTCAGGGCTGCACGGTCGAAACGCTGCTGATGGCGCAACCATTGATCGCGGCGCGCTAGCAGTCCTGCGAGCAACTGTTCGGCTCGCGCAGTGTCGTTGTTCAGATGCATCAACAACGCCGCCACCTGGTCGGACCATTGCGGATCTTCCAATTGCGCGAGCGTTTCGCGCGCAGCTTCGCGATACAGATCGGTCGCGTCGTCCTGCGGTTCGGGCACCGGACCGAGACCGGACAACAGTGGCATCTGGCTGGTGAGGGAGCGGCTGAGCGAATCGATGGTGCGAATACGCATTCGCCCAGGGTTGTCGGCCAAGCCCCAGGCGCGCTGCGCGTCGCGCCGCAATGCTGCGGCGGCGAGCTGCTGGGTTATCCACTCGTGCTCGGTACGCGCGGCGACGCCGGTGCGCGAGGCCGTCAACGCATCGACGATGCGATTGCGCATTTCTCCTGCGGCCTTGCGGGTAAACGTGACCGCAACGACTTCTTCGGGTTGGTCGACGCGCGCGAGCAAGGCGAGATAGCGCTGTATCAGAAGCTCGGTCTTGCCCGAACCGGCCGGCGCTTGAATGATGAACGAGCATTCGGTATCGAGCGCGCGAACGCGAGCCGCACGATCCGAACGCTCTGCGCCGCTGCTCATTCGGGCGCACCGTCGGACCGCGTCGGCGCACCGCGGTCGACGACCTCGCTGACGCGGCACAGCGTTGCGAGCTCGCAAAAATCGCAGGTCTTGGACGGATACTTCGGATCGACCACGGCGACCCCGGAGCGAAAGCCAGTTGCGAGTTGTTCGAGGATTCTTCGCCAATCCGTGAGCAGCGACGTCCAATCCAAATGCAACGGCCAGCTTCGATGCGGCAATTCGCGCACGTCTTCGGCGATTCCCTTTTCGGCGATTCCCCTCTGCGCCGCGAGTCCCACGAAGTACGATTCGCCACGGCACACGCGCGCGAAGCCGACCGCTTGCGGAGTCGCTTCGCGGGCAATGGAATAGAGCGGGAGCTGCGGTTCGTCCGGCCGCTCGCCCATCCACATTTTCAGACGAACTTCGCCGGTTTTATAGTCAAGCAGAAATTCGCCGCCGCCGGCGACACGATCGATTCGATCCAATCGCAGATTGAGCGCCAGGCCGCCGACGTTGACGACGCGCGCTTCTTCGCATGCAATCACCTCGAATGGGCCGCGCTGCCGTTCGAGCTCCAACCATTCCAGCAGCAATGCCGTAAGCCGCTCGCGTTCCAGCGCGAGAAAACGGCTCTGAAATGTCGAGGTGCGGTTGCGACGCATCTTGGCGATCGCGCGATCTACGCTCGCTTCGATGAGCTCATTGAGCGCGTCGTACTCTGCGCCGAGCAAGTTTGCCTGCGTGCGCAGTTCCGTCCAAAGGTTGGCGAGCGCGCCGTGCAGCAATACGCCGCGATCGCGAGGATCCAGACCTTCGTGCGGATGCTCGAGCGCACGAGCGCCGAGCCGATGCACAGCAAATGCTCGAAACGGACATGCCGCTTGATCCTGCAGCAGCCGCGCGCCGCCGAAAAACGCGACGCCCTCGGCGAGCGCAGACCCATTCCAATCCGCGACACTTTCCAGCGCTGACGAACGCCGTATCGCTTCGCGGAAATCAAGTGGGGCTTCAACGTCGGCGGCGCAATCGTCCAGCGGCATGCCGGCAAGCAGCGGGCTTGCGGCGAATATGCGATCGCCCTCGGCGCAGTGGTAGCTGAACACCGTCCGCTTGGCTGCGCGGCGCCATCCGCTTTGCAGTCGACGCGCGAACGCGAGCTCCCATTCGGCGGAGGCGCGCGGCAGATCGCGCGATCGCTGCAGGTCGATCGGCAGCAGTGGGTTGGGTTGCGCGATGCGCGGCCACACCTCGTCGGTCAATCCCAGCACCAGGATTGCATCGAACTCGATATGCGCGGACTCGAGCGCGCCGAGCACTTGTATCGGCACGTCGGGCGTCTCCGGCTGGAATACCTGCTCAGCGGCCAAGCCGCGAAGCGTTCTGACGACGGCTCGCAGCGAAAGCGCAGGACTCACGATCTCGAGCCGCGAGAGACTCGCGATCAGCTCTTTCCATTTGGAAAACGTCTGGTACTCGCGGCTATCGAGCTCGCGCTCGCCCGGCCACTGCACGGCGGCCAGCAATGCTTGCAGCGCCGGGCCCCAGAAGCTGATCGGTTGCGGCGCCGTCGGCAAGCTGCGCACTCGGTTGCGCAAGGTACTCAAACGCTCCGCAAGCAAACCGCATGTATAGAAGTGGCCCTCAGTATTGGCGTGGGAGATGAGCGCATCCAAAACGACATGCGGATCGCCCTGCTTGCGCAGCCGCGCGTCGAGCAACGCGCGCGAGCTGCGTTCGCTGTCGGCACCGCCGATGAAAGGCGAGCGCAACAAGACGCTCGCGCGGATCAGACTCAGCGAACCGCAGGCGAGCTCGAGGATAAGCAGCGCCGCATGTACGATCGGCCAATCCGCAAGCGGCGCGCCCAGCGACATATTCCAGGGCCGCGTCGTCGCCCGCTCCGGATGCAGCAGCGCAACCGGCACGAGCACTTCATCGAAGATGCGCGTGATGCCGGAGCGCAGTTGGGTGAGCTCCGGCACGACGACACCGATACGGCTGTGCGGGTTTGCCGTCAGCTCGGCGCGCGCCCAATGTGCCGCCGCGCGAATCTCTTCCAGCACGCCGGCATGGCGGCGCGTGCTGGCCGGCGCCGGCGCATCATCATCCAGGCGCGTGTCGCTCGACGTCTCGATCTGCACTGCGATGCCTTGCTGCGCGAAGTCATCCAGCAATGCTTGCTGTTGCGGCGCCAGTCGATCGAAACCGAAAACCACAAGGTCCGCCGGCAGTGCAATCGCGCCCTGCCGTACGAGATCAGCCACGACGTCGGTCAGGCGCGCATGGTCGACCAGGCGCTCGCGCGTGCAGAATTTATCGAATGCTTTTGCCCAGGAAGCGAATGCGCGCGCCTCCGCCGAAAGCGCCAGCGATTGCAAGGCGGGCCACAGCAGAAAAGCGTGCGCCAACGTCCACGCTTCTTCGGCTGCGTGCGCGGTGCTGTCGATCTGCAGCAAGCTGTCCGCTTCGGGTGTATCGGCAACGATCCGCTGCCAGAGCATGCGGGCTTGCGCAGCGTCGATTAGCAAACGCTCGGTCGCACCAGCGATGAAAGCCTCCCGGTAGCCGCGTTCGAGCCAGGCGTTCCAAGGTATAACGTCGGGTGAGCGCCACGCAGCCTGACCGGCGTCGCGAGCGTGCACGTCGTAGGTGCGGCGAATTGCGGCAGCCAGTCTTCGGTTGGGTGTGATAACCGTCGCGCCGGACTCGAGACGCGCGATGAAATGAGCGTACATCTACCGCGCGGTCACCGCTCGATCGGGTCGCTCACTTCTCGAGCAGGTGCGCCTTGGCTTTTTCTTTTGCCCATTCGTCCGCGTCCGCGGGCGCATCGATCTTCTCGGTGATGGTCGGCCAGACTTTCGAGAGCTCCGCATTGATCGCGATGAAGGGACGCTGGTCGACCGGCACGTCGTCCTCGGCGAAGATCGCTTCGACCGGACACTCCGCAACGCACAACGTGCAATCGATGCATTCGTCCGGATCGATGATCAGCATGTTCGGTCCGACGCGAAAGCAGTCCACCGGGCAGACGTCGACGCAGTCGGTGTACTTGCACTTGATGCAGGATTCGGTAACAACATAGGTCATGCGCATTCCTCTTGAATCATTCTAGACATGCCGCAGCTCGAGCGAAGCGCCATGTCGGTGAATCTGCACTCGGGAGCGGTCGGGTCGGACGATAATTTCAGCTAGCTATCCGCTCGCTACTGAAGTTCGTGACCCCGAGCGCGTTCCTCCGCTGGGCATTTCCGCTGGCCATTTATGCCGTCTGGAAGCGCCAGCAAGAACCAATCGAAAGTCTAGCAGAAAGGGCCCGTGGCCCTACCCCGGGCCCTGACCCCTGCAGTCGCCGGCGCTCGGGGCGCGTAGGACAACGCCCGCTTCCACGGGCAGCCGATTTTGGTTTAGGATGGGTAGCGTTCACTGCCGAATCGCTATATTTGCGCGCTCGAGCCTTAATCGGCGATGCCTACAGCGCCTCCAACCCATACGTAACTCAAAAGAAGAACTCTCCATGAGCGAACATATCCATTACGTGACCGACGACACCTTCGGCCCCGAGGTCCTGCAATCGTCGGTTCCTGTGCTGGTCGATTATTGGGCGGAATGGTGCGGGCCATGCAAGACGATCGCGCCGATCCTCGACGAGGTCGCAGTGGAATACGCGGGCCGGCTAAAAGTAGCCAAGCTCAACATCGATGAGAATCAAGCGACCCCACCGAAATTCAATATCCGCGGAATTCCCACGCTGATGATCTTCAAGAACGGTAACGTCGAAGCCACCAAAGTCGGCGCCGTATCGAAATCGCAGCTCACCGCATTCATTGACAGCTCTATCTAAAGTCTTTAACCTCGTTTGCCGATATTGATCGATGGTGTGGGCGCTCGCCGAGACCAGCTCTCTAACTCGAAATAGCGTTTCCAGCTCTGTAACTCGAAATAGAGTTTGGGGTGCGAGCTAGCGCCTCCCCGTAAATTTAGCACCCGTTTATTCAGCGCCGGTTTAACTGCCTTATTGAGCGCCGGGCTTTATTGAGCGCCGGTTTATTCAGCGGCTATTCAGCGCCACCAAGTTTGGTTTGCAGCGCCACGGCGGTGTGCCGCAGGGCTGCGGAAGAGCGTCTCAAGCCGCTGCAGTACGAACCCGGACGTGCTGATCCGGGGCATGCAAGCCGGACAAGCCCACGTCACTTAACCAGAAACTTCAGCGCGGGCCTGGTAACCTGAGCGGACCCTGGTAGCTTTAGTAACCTGAGCGCCGCCCGAACCTAGCCAGAGCAGGCGCTAGTCAGCGTAACAGGCTCGTTTTCCAGTCGTCCCTTCCCCTTTTCCTGTAGTCC
>JBDTMS010000029.1:0-13652 GCA_039934195.1 Betaproteobacteria bacterium | reverse complement strand
ACCGTCACGAAGTCGAAGTGCGTCATGTCGCCGTGCGTGCTATCCGACAGCGTCACCGGAAGCGGAATGCGATACAGGGCAGAATCGACGCGCACGATTTTGTTGTTCATGGGATCTCCTCGATGTATTTATGACTCGATTGGGTGTGCGTAGAATACTGAAGTTGGGCCGCCCTCGAGCGCAGTTGTCTGCGCGTCCCGCCCGGTGCAATTCGTCTGGGGTGCATTTTGTCTAGGGTGCAGTTCGTCCGGGTGCGCCTCCATCTGAAACCAACATGCAAATACAAGTCGATCGCAAAATCGCCTACGCCTATACCGGCACCAAACCGCTGGCGATACCGCAGCGGACGATCGTGTTCGTGCATGGCGCGGCAAACGATCATAGCGTCTGGGCGCTGCAGAGCCGCTACTTTGCCTATCATGGGTTCAACGTGCTGGCGGTGGATCTGCCGGGCCATGGGCGATCGCACGGACCGGCGCTAACGAGCGTGCAGGATATGGCCGACTGGGCAGTGCGGCTGTTGGACGCAGTGTCAATCGAGCAGGCAACTTTCGTTGGCCACAGTATGGGTTCCCTCATCGCATTGGAAGCGGCAGCACGTCATCCTGCCCGGGTGACGCAGATTGCCTTGATTGCGACTGCGTTCCCGATGAAAGTGTCGGAGGCTTTGTTATCGGCAGCGTCGGCCAACGATCACGCAGCGCTGGAAATGATCAATGTCTGGAGTCACAGCGCAACTGGGCAAGCCGGCGGCAATCGCGTGCCGGGACAGTGGATCATGGGTGGGAGCATGCGTCTATTAGAGCGCACAGCGGCCCCGTTGCATACGGACTTCATCGCATGCGATGGTTATGCGGCAGGTGAGAATACCGCGTCGAGTATTGTGTGCCCAGTGATGGCAATCGCCGGCAGCAAAGACGCGATGACGCCGCCGCGAGCGGCACGCGCGCTGCTGGCAAAATTAGCCAACGCGCGCAGCGTCGTCGTGGAGGGCAGCGGACACGACTTGATGAGCGAGCAGCCCGACGCCGTACTGGATGCGCTGATTGCGTTTATCCGGTAGGGCGTCGAATGCCCATGCGCCGAGCGCCTGAAATCCGGGTGCCTGGGCGATTGCTAGGGAATGTAGTTGGTGACTTTTGCCGCTTGATCCAGCAGCTTCTCTGCAGTGCTGACCTCGAGCTTTCCCGGCTCTTCGATGTTGATCGTCTTTACCACACCGTTTTCCACGAGCATGGAATAGCGCTGCGAGCGAACGCCCAACCCCTTCGCCATCAGATCCATTTCGAGACCGAGCGCTTTGGTGTATAGGCCGGTGCCGTCGGCCATCATGCGTACTTTGCCTTTGGCACTTTGTTCTCTGCCCCAGGCGCCCATTACGAATGCATCATTGACCGACACGCACCAGATTTCGTCGACGCCCTTATCCTTGAAATCATCCGCGAGCGACACGAACCCCGGCAAGTGCTTCGCCGAGCACGTCGGCGTGAAGGCGCCGGGCAAGCCAAGGATGGCGATGCGCTTGCCGTTCACGAGATCTTCGACCGCGAAACTATTCGGGCCGACGCTGCAGCCCGGCGTTTCGTCTTCGATGAATTCCCACAGCGTCCCCGAGGGAAGCCGGTCTCCTGCTTTGATGCCCATGTCGATCTCCTGTTATGTGAGCCGGGCTGGATATTGTAGCGCTGGCCTATAATCGCCGTATCGAATATAAGAAGCGCCGCATGGCATATCAGAATCGCATGAACGCCGCATCGACAGATTCGCAAACCGAAGACGACGAGGACGATGTTCCCGGTGCGCCGCCGATCCCTGCGGGTGCGAAGAACTACATCACGCCATACGGTCACGCACGCTTGAAAGCAGAGGCAATGCAGTTGCTGGACAAGGAGCGGCCCGCGCTCGTAAAAGTGATCTCGTGGGCCGCATCCAATGGCGATCGCTCGGAAAATGCCGACTACATTTACGGTAAGCGCCGCCTGCGCGAAATCGATCGGCGCATTCGTTTTCTGATCAAGCGGCTCGAAGCTGCCGAGGTCATCGACCCAGCCGCGCGCGATGCGACCGATCAGGTTTTTTTCGGCGCGACGGTAACGCTATGCGACGAGAGCGGTGCCGAGAACACCTATACCATCGTCGGGATCGACGAGGTCGACGTCAATCGCGGGCGCATCAGCTGGATCTCGCCGCTGGCGCGCGCGCTGGTGAAGCAGCGCAAAGGCGACGAGATTGCATTGCGAACGCCGGGCGGCGATCAGACGCTGGAAATTCTGAATGTCGAATACAAAGAGATCGGCGAGCCGTGATCGAACGCGCGACCTGCCCGATCGAAATTAGCCGATCGCAAAATTAATTGGGAGAATCGTATGTTGCGTCGAATTATCGGGATCCTGTGTGCGATCGTCGCAATCGCAGGCGGCGCGCAGGCTGCCGAGCCGATCAAGATCGGTGTGGTCAATATGCTCACCGGGCCGTTGGCCGAGGCTGGGCGCTTCACCGTAAACGGACTGCAACTCGCGCAAGACGAAATCAACAAAGCCGGCGGCGTTCTCGGTCGTCCGATCGAATTGCGCATCGAGGACAACGGCAGCACGAACCCCGGCACCGTACTCGCGTTTTCACGGCTCGCAACCGACCCGGGCATCGTGTCCATCGTCGGTCCGATCGCGAGCACTCAGATTCAAGCGGCCTCGCCCGCGATTGCAAAAGCGGGAATTCCCACAATGATCGGCGGCACCGATCCCAGTCTCACGCGCGTCAATAATCGCTGGGTATTTCGCGCACGGCCGAACGATCTGTATTCGTCGCGCGTCATTGCCGATTACGGCGTCAACACCTTAAAGATGAAAAAGTGGGCGATCGTGCACGCGACCGATGCTTTCGGCGCGGGTGGGGCGAAAGCGCTCACCGATGCGCTCGCTACGCTCGGGCTCAAACCGCTCCTCACCCAGGGCTACACGAGTAACACGCAAGACTTCGCGCCGATCGTGCTCGCGATAAAAAAATCCGGCGCCGATATCCTCGGCACATACATGACCAATCCCGCTGACCTCGCGATTTTCGCGAAGCAGTTGCGCCAGCTCGGCGTCAAGATTCAGTGGGTCGGATCGCCAACGACGGCCACCGTCACCGCGGTCGGCTTGGCTGGAGAAGCGCTCTATGGAACACACGCGGTCGCAGACTTCACCATCGGCGCGACCGACACAACGCGCGCGTTCGCCAAGGTTTACCGCGAACGCTTCGGCACCAATCCGGACAACTTTGCGAGCTGGTCGTATGACGCCGTGCACATCTTGGCGCGCGCGATCACCAATGCGAAAAGCACGGAACCGGAAGCGATCCGCACTGCGATCCTCGCGATCAAAGGCTATCAGGGACTCGAAGGTCCTTACGAATTCGATCGCAACGGCGATGGCTTACACGGCTACAACGTAGTGAAGAATGAAGGCGGCAAAATTACGTTCATCAAGCGCGTCGACTTTCCGGTCGAATGATTGCGCTGAAAGCTCGGCGGGACGCCGATGCGTCAGCAGGCGGATACGTCCGACGGGCGGACAACCCAGCGATGGCGTCAGTCGCAGCCGATCATGCCGTCTTGGTCGACGTAGCGCGTGCCGCCGCGGCATTCGATGTTGACCGCACTCTTGTCCGGCCGGCAGCGAAAACGATTGCCCGACAGCGAGCCTGCAACCAGCGCCCAGCCGGCGGGACAACCAACGGTCGTAGTCACCGCATCCTTCGGCGTGGCGGCGTCCGAAGGCTTAGGATCTTCCACGACGAGCAGTTGCACCTTCAAATCGCCTTCGCATGCACGGCCGCCGGGCGCTGCGCGACCTTTCACGTGAATGGGATAACTGCCCTTTTTGCGATAGACGTGGCGCAAGGTGATTTTGCGCGCGCCGCCATCCATAAACCGCTGCTCGAGATCGGGCGTGCCGTCGCCGAAATCTAGCGTCAGATCGCAGCCGAGAATTCGCGTCATACCGCGATCGCGCACCATGATGTCGATCTCGATGTCCGGTGGATAGCCGTTTGCGAAACGCGCCGGATTGGGCCTCGCCGCAAGATTATCGATGACCACTGCGGCGAGTGCCGGCCACGCGCTCACGCCCAGCGCGACGCCGACGAGCACTGCTGCCGTACGTCTCATGCTTCCTCCCTGCTTGTTTCGAGCTGGTCGATGAACTGCTTGGCGAATCAGCGTACCGATTCGTACTGTGCGGTTATCGAATGCTCGTTATTTTGTTTGCTATTCGCCGGCGATTTCTATATCCGGCCGAACTTCTAGGTCCGGCGTACCGTCGCTGCGCTTTGACCGAATAGGAACTTGCGTGACTCTTCATCGACCGTCGGTTGCGCGCGCAGCGCTGTGCCTTTCTCGTACGCCTCGATTACCGCTGGCCGCGCGCGGATCGCATCGAACCAGCGCTTGAGATTCGGAAAATCGGCGAGATCTTGCTGCTGGCGTTCGTACGGAACGATCCACGGGTAGCAAGCCATGTCCGCGATCGAATAGTCCCCGGCGACGTACTCGCGATCGGCGAGCCGTTTGTCGAGCACCGCGTACAAGCGCGAGGTCTCTTTTACGTAGCGCTCCATCGCGTAGGGTAGCTTTTCCGGCGCGTAGTGTACGAAATGATGATTCTGCCCAGCCATCGGTCCGAGTCCACCCATTTGCCAGAATAGCCATTGCATGACGTCGTAGCGTCTGCGCAAGTCGTTCGCCAGGAATCGCCCACTCTTCTCTGCGAGATAGAGCAGGATCGCACCGGACTCGAAGATCGCGATCGGTGCGCCGCCATCGGTCGGCTCGGTGTCGACGATAGCCGGCATCCGGTTATTCGGCGAAATTGCGAGAAATTCCGGTGCAAACTGCTCGCCGCGACCGATGTTGATCGGCACGATGCGATACGCAATGTCGGTCTCTTCCAGAAGAATGGTGACCTTATGTCCGTTCGGTGTGGGCCAGTAGTACAGATCGATCATCGCGTCAGGTGTCCTATAAGTAATTGGAAGCGTGCTGGAAGCGGTTCGGCTATCCTCGTATCTTGAGGGATGTGGGGCTGTGGGGCAAACGGCTGCGGTTTTTTGAGAAAGGGAACCGGCTTTTGGGGAACACGAAACATGGCAAAACAGTTCGACCTGCTCACCATCGGTGCCGGCAGCGGTGGCGTTGCGATCTCCAACCGAGCGGCGCTCTACGGCGCCCGCTGCGCGGTGATCGAGCGCGGGCGGCTGGGGGGCACCTGCGTGAACGTTGGCTGCGTGCCGAAGAAAGTCATGTGGAACGCAGCACAGATCGCGCACGCGATCGAGGATGGGCGTGACTATGGATTCGTTTTGCAGCCGCACGAGTTTCGCTGGTCTGAGCTCAAGCGCAATCGCGATCAGCACGTGCTGGATCTCAACGGGCACTACGGCCGCGCGCTCGAGAAAAGCAAAGTAGAGATCATTCGCGGCGACGCCCGATTTGTCGGTCCGAAGCTCATCGAGGTCGACGGCGAGCAATACACGGCCGAGCATGTGGTCATCGCAACCGGCGGCCATCCGATCGTCCCGGATCTGCCGGGCGCGCAGCATGGCATCACTTCGGACGGCTTCTTCGAGCTGGAAGATCTGCCGAAGAAAGTCGCGATAGTCGGCGCGGGTTACATTGCCGCCGAGCTCTCCTGCATGTTGAACGCGCTGGGATCGCGAGTGACGCTGGTCTTGCGCAAAGAACGTTGTCTGATGACGTTCGATGCCATGCTGCGCGACGCTCTCATGGATCAAATGCGCGAGGATGGAATCGAATTCGTCACAAATACTCCTACCGTCGGCCTCGAACGAGATACAAGCGGCGTCCTTACGTTAGTCTCGCAGACCGGCCCCCGGCTCGCGGGATTCGACACGGTGATCTGGGCGCTCGGCCGTCGGCCTAGCACGCGCGGCTTGAACCTGGAAGCCACGGGCCTCGCACCAGACGAGATCGGCCATGTGCGCACGAATCTGCTGCAAGAGACCTCTGTCGCGGGCATCTACTCGATAGGCGATGTGTCCGGACGCGCACAGCTCACGCCGGTCGCCATTGCCGCAGGCCGCCGTCTGGCCGATCGAATCTTCGGCGGCATGAAAGATCGGCATTTGTCGTACACGGACATTCCAACCGTAATCTTCACGCATCCGCCGATCGGCACCGTGGGCTGCAGCGAAGAGCAGGCAGTGCGCGCGTTCGGTGTCGACCAGGTGCGCGTATATCAGGCTTCATTTACGCCGATGTCCCACGCGTTCACGACACGTAAGGCCAAAGTGAGCATGAAGCTCGTCGTACGGGGCGCAGAAGAAAAAGTGGTCGGCTGCCACTTCATCGGTCCGGGCGCGGACGAGATGCTGCAGGGATTCGCGGTTGCCGTTCGCATGGGCGCTACCAAGCGCGACTTCGACGACACCATCGCGATTCATCCGACGGTGGGCGAGGAGCTGGTTACGCTGAAGACCTCGCGCGCGGCGATGCCGGCGTGAGCGGGTTCGATTGAACCCACGGCTCGTCCACGTCGCAGCACTAAACTACACGAGCACGAACACTGCGCCGGCCTCGACCTTTACTTGAAAGGTGATGACGTGCCCGGCGTCCGGGGGCTCGACTTCTCCGTCGGTCAAACGAATGCACCAGCCGTGATCCAGACAAGCGACTTTATCCGAATCGAATACGACACGCTGCGATAGAAGCGCTCCGCGATGGGGACACCGATCTTCCAACGCAAGCAAGCGAGCATCGGCGAGCCGAAACACGGCAACGTTGATCTCGCCCAGTCTGACGGAACACACGCCGGGGCCCGCCAGCGCGGCGTGATCACAGACCTTCAACCAAATTGCCATGCCCTCCTCGATGACGTTGAATTGCGCGAGGCCACGATTGCCGTTTGGCTTGTCGACTTGCGCGGTGTTACCTTACGTGAAATCGGCGTGCGTGTAATTTGAATCAGATCGAGCGAGCGTTTCAACTTTGCAGCAGAAGCGTTTCAGTTTCTCCATCGACAAGCGTTTCAGCTAACTATTGGCGAACGCTCAACCTGTTGGCGAACGCTCAACTTGACCACCGGTCGTTTCAGGTTGACCACTGGGCTACTCGCTTGCCGTAAAAAAATCACATTTTTATTCGGAGAAATCATATGAGCATCGAACGCAAGCATGTCGCGCCACGGTTGAGTCAGGTCGTCGTGCATGGCGATACGGTTTATCTCGCCGGCGTGGTCGCGGATCACACGGTCGCCGATGTCGGCATTCAGACCGGCCAGATTCTCGACAAGATCGATCAGTATTTGAGAGAGTCCGGCACCGACAAGAGCAAAATCTTGACGGCGACCATTTGGCTATCCGATATGCGCTATTTCGATGAGATGAATGCGGTGTGGGATAAATGGGTATCGCCCGGAAATGCGCCGGCGCGTGCGTGCGTAGAAGCGCGGCTCGCCACGCCGAAATATCTCGTCGAGATCCGTGTCGTAGCGGCGCGCTGATCCGCGCTTGCTGTGGCCAGCAGCACACTTCCCAGTAACGCCGGGCCGCTGCTCGAGCACCTGACGGATCGGCGCACACTTCCCACCATCCGCCACATTACCCGTTCATGAAACGCTGACCGCGCATGTCTCTTCTCGCTGAAACCGCCATTTTTCTCGCAGCCGCAGTGTTGGCCGTCGCGCTGTTCCGGCGCGCGAGGCTGAGCGCTGTCCTTGGCTATCTCGCCGGGGGTGTCGTCATCGGGCCATCCGTGCTGGGCGTCGTGCGGCAAGTGGACGACGTGATGCACGTGGCCGAATTGGGCGTTGTGCTGCTACTGTTCGTAATCGGGCTCGAATTGCAGCCGTCGCGGCTCTGGGTACTGCGCAAATCGGTGTTCGGTTTAGGCAGTGCGCAAGTCCTGGCGACCAGTACGATCCTCGGACTGATCGGATGGGCCCTCGGCCTTTCGTGGCAAACCGCAGCGGTAGTGGGCCTTGCACTCGCGATGTCCTCCACCGCGTTTGTCCTCCAGGTGCTGGCGGAACGCAAAGAGTTGACCACGCGCTGGGGCCGGTCCGCGTTTTCGATTCTGCTGTTTCAAGATTTGTCGGTAATTCCGCTGCTCGCGCTGATTCCGCTGCTCGCCTCCGAGCCCTCGGTCACACAAGCCGGCAATCCCTGGCTTGCCGCGCTCAAGGCTCTGGCCGTCATCGCAGCCGTCGTCTACGGCGGACGATTGTTATTGCGACGGGTGTTCGACATCATCGCCCGAACCGACAGCGAAGAAATCTTCACCGCCGCTGCGTTGCTCGTCGTGATCGGTGTGTCTCTGTTGATGACCGCGGTGGGTTTGTCGATGTCGCTTGGCGCTTTTCTCGCAGGCGTGTTGCTGGCCGATTCGGAATATCGGCACGAACTCGAAGCCGCCATCGAGCCGTTCAAAGGCCTGTTGCTAGGCTTGTTCTTCATGTCCGTCGGCATGTCGGTCGATCTTCGCATCATTCTGCACGAACCGCTGCTGATTGCCGCTGCCGTTGTCGGGCTGATGACGATTAAAGCCCTGGTGGTATTCGGCGTCGGCAAAGCGGCGGGACTAGACACGGTCCCAGCGACCAAGCTTGCAACGTCGCTATCCCAGGGCGGGGAGTTCGCGTTCGTACTATTCGGCTTGGCCGCCGGGTCCCACATCATGGAGCAGAGTCTGGTCGATCGGCTCGTGGTCATCGTCACGTTGTCGATGGCGCTGACACCGGTAGCATTGCGCTTGAGCGATGCCATCGCACGCCGGCTGCAGCCTGCGCGTGCGGCCGAGACGTTCGATACCATTGACGAGGGCGACAGCCAGGTGATCATCGCCGGATTCGGACGCGTCGGGCAGATCGTCGGCCGCATCCTGAATGTCCGGAAAATTTCGTTCACAGCACTCGATCGCAACCCGGAACAAGTGGAAGCCGTGCGCCGCTTCGGTCGCAAGGTATATTACGGCGATGCTTCGCGTCTCGATTTGTTACGCGCGGCGAGCGCCGACAAGGCGAAGCTTCTGGTTGTTGCGATCGACGACATCGAGGCCTCCGTGCAAA
Organism: Betaproteobacteria bacterium; assembly: GCA_039934195.1. Lineage (GTDB taxonomy): Bacteria > Pseudomonadota > Gammaproteobacteria > Burkholderiales > SHXO01 > SHXO01. The sequence goes on along the minus strand of JBDTMS010000029.1, from coordinate 4,590 downwards.
CCGTGGAAACGGTTCGTCGCCATTTTCCCGAGTTGAAGATCTTCGCGCGGGCGCGCAATCGTTTTCACGCTTACCGCCTGATGGACCTGGGCTGCGATTTGATCGAGCGGGAAACGCTACGCGCTTCCTTGAACATGGCCGAACAGGTACTCACCACTCTTGGAATCACTGGCTGGGAAGCGAAATCGACCGTGGCACGCTTTCAGGTCCATGACGAGCAGACTCTGGAGCGGCAGCACGCAGTGTACCGAGACGAATCGCAGTTGATCCAGACGTCGAAAGAAGCCGCGCAAGAATTGGAGGGATTGTTCGAGCAAGACCGCGATGACGCGCCGGACATCGTGCCGGAGGGCCTGACGTTTTCGCCGTCTGAAATTCGGTGACCCTAAGGCGGTGATCAGTGATCAGTGATCAGTGATCGGTGATCGGTGATCGGTGATCAGCAACTGCGTACGTCCCAAGACCCTAATGTCGACGCCGCTTTGGGTTTTGTAGTTCCCGATCACAGATCACAGATCACCGCCTTTAGGTCACCGATCACTGATCACTAGCTTTATTCAATTGCCGAGTCGGGTTCTTCGTTGCGTTTGGCGCGGTGGCCCCAGGCCACGTACAAGCCGCTGCCGACGATTACTGCCATACCGATTACAGCGTTGTGGTCGGGCAACAAATTGAACACCAGATAGCCCAGAAGCGTTACCCAAAGCAGTTGCGTGTAGCCAAACGGCGATAACGTCGAAGCACGTTCGATCTCCAATCCCTTGATGAGCAGAAAATGGCCGACCGCGCCCATCGTGCCGAGCAAGAGGCATAGCGGAATGTGGATCAGGCGCGGCGTCACCCAGAAGAACGGCATCACCACAGTCAATCCGAGGCAGCCGACGATCGCGCTATAGAACAGCGTCGTCTTCGGATCCTCGTCTTCGCTGACTTTTCGCGTCAAGATCTGATACAAGCTGTAGCAGAGCGCCGTGCCGAGCGCGAGCAGCGCAGCCGGCGTCAGCATGTTGGTGCCGGGACGAACAATGAAGAGCATGCCCAGAAACCGACGATCACCGCGATCCATTTCGACCAGCCGACCTGTTCGTTCAACAGCCACACGGCAAACAGCGTTACCAGTAGCGGAGAGACGAAGCTGATGGCTCGACTTCCGCCATTGGCAGAAAAGCCAGTGCAGCGAAATTGCACAAGGTCGAGCCGAGCAGCAAGGTTGCGCGCAGAGTCTGGCCGACGGGTTGCGCGGTCCGCGCCAGCGACCAGCCCAAGCGCGGCGCCAGGAAGATCAGCATCAACAGAACATGAACGGTGTAGCGAATCCACACCACTTCGGGCACTGGAGAGAAGCCGCTGAGATACTTGCCCGTTGTCTCCAGACCAAGAAGCACATTACCGCGGACAACATCATCAGGACTGCGGCGGGTCGGATGCAAGGCGCGAAAACGGGTTAGAGCGGCCTGCACGCCGATAAGCACCAGATGCGACGAGCGGGTCGAACAGTGGTGCGCGAGCGCTTCACTGACTATCCGTGCGGGTTGGTCGAGCGCCAAGCTCGAGGGTCGAGGCGAAATACGAGACGCATTGTCCTGTTACGCGCACTGCGCATAGATGCGCTGACGGCCAGGCCAGCGGATTCGGTGCCGGCGCGATCCAGGTAAACTAGCGGCTTCAGTGTGCTGAACTGTGTTACGCCGAGTGTGGCGACGCGGCGAATGTGGTTACACCGGGAATGTTACGCCGGGGAATGTGGTTACGCCGGGAATGTACGCCGGGGAATATGGTTACGCCCGGTCGGTCACAGCAATAAGCGGGTCGGGTTGCAGTACTCAAATCATCTGGAGCAGTTCAATGCGAGTCGAAGTCCACGTCCATGGCAACATCCAATTGCGCGCCGGCGTGACACTTGCGCAGATCGAGGCGGCGTTTCAACCGTGGCTCGATTATCTGGACATCGAAAACATCGACGAGGCCAAGAGCGTTCATCCCGACGAGCTCGGCATCGTTTTCGATCCGCGCCGCCGGTTGCTCGAGGTCTGCTGGACCGGCGATGTCGGGCGCAATTTTCGCAAAATTGTCGAGGATGCGCTGCAGGCGCTGTGCCGCTACAGCGAACAGACCGCTGAAATTCAATTGTCGTACTATCACGAGGACGGTCGCGATGAGATCGGCATCGTGTTCGTGGGGCCGAGCGTTGGCGCCATTCATGAAGCGCAGCGGCGTCGCATGGTCGAGGACATCTCGAACATTCTCACGCGCCATTTCGGCCAGCAAGAAGTCGCCGAAGTCGGCACGCTGATCAACGATCTGTTCTCGCGGAGCTGGTTGCAAAAAAACGAAAGCGGCGAAACCGGCCTGGCCTCCGAGCCCGTGCCGAATCTGAAAGGCCGCAAGCACTTGCATTGACCTCATCGCGCGGCGCCGCGATTCCTGCGCTGCTTGATTTCCGACGCTGTAACAGAGATCGATGAGGCTGCTCGCTTCGAACGTTTTTGCCCAGGCAGAAAAACGCTTTCTGTCCATCGGTGCACCAGTGTGTCGCGCTGAGTTGTCCTGCATCCCTGCTGGTGCCACATGCGATGTAAGCATTCCTCCTAGATTCTTTGTCGGCAGAATCTGACTCGAAATTCCCCACGTCGCAGGTGAACTAGCATTAGTGTGACGGGTCCTACTTGTGTTCGCGCAAATGTTCAGCGCGGTACAGCCCCATCGGCGCGGCAGGTCTGCGCGAGCGGGCATTGATACGAATGCAAGGAGGTAATCATGACGTCAATCACATCGCACAAGTTAATCGGATCGGCAGCAGTTTTTGCAGCGATGGCTCTATCGAGCGCTGCTGTTTTCGCGGCTTCGGCCGATGTCGTAACCGCTCGCGGCCAAGCAGCGGACGCGACCGAGTTCGGCCGTGGAAACCCCAATTCCTACTGGCAGCATCGTGAGGTGAAGCCGTTGCCGCAGCCGATCGTGAATGCCTACGACAAGACCAAGGCAGCCGTCGTCGGCGCCGCGGTCGAGGCCAAGCAGATTGTCACCACACCGCCGAGTGTTCCACCGGGTGAGCCGCAACGCTATGGGCGCGCCGGCGGATTCATTGGTGTGGAGAATTTCGAAGTGCCGCAGGCCGGCAGCGCAGCCTCGGGGTCACAGTCGCCGGGTGCAATCGCCGTAAAGAGCGGCGAATCGCAGTGGGGTTACGCCGCCAACTCTCGCATGAAGTCGGCGAGACCGACGCTGCCAAGACGAATCCTTCGATGAGACAAGACAGTGCCGCAAGCGCGCCGAAGGAAATTGCGCCCGCTCCGGCTGATAAGTTCAATCAACCCGACAGCGCGCACAGCCAGCCGGAGATCATCGGCAGCCCGCCTGATTCGCAGTAACAGCGCACGCCGAGCCAGCGCATAGCAAAATGCAAAAAGGCCGACAGCGTTGCTCTCGGCCTTGTGCATTGCTACGGGCGTGTTCAGCGCGCCGCCATGTACCCGTATCGTAGATTGCTCGGAGTGCCACCGGCCTCTCGATAATTCTGTTTTATCTGGGCAAGCTTGACGTCAGCCGCCGCATAGGCACGCGGCTCGATGCCGTAGAGTCGCGCTGAGTTGTCGCCGAAGATTGCGCTCTTTGCCGGACCCGTAGCTGATCCCAGTGGCGCAAAACCGTGCTTCTTCTGCATGTCCTCCGGAATTTCCAATCGCCGCAATCCTTCGATTTGCCATTGCGGTGCCCCGGTCCACACGGCATCGGTGCCCCACACGACACGCTCCGAACCCAGACCTTTGAGCAGAATTCCCATGATCGCCGCGCATAGCCGCGGCTGCGAGACCGCGGTGGTCGCGAACACTTGGCCGAGGTCGCCGTAAACGTTGGCTACGCTGTACTTGGCGGGGATGTCCGCGAGATCGGATACCCATTCGACGCGACCAGTACGATCGAACTGCGCGAGCGCTTCGTCAGGCGTGCCGCCGCCGGGAAAACGGTAAGCCGCGTGGTAGATGATGAAGTTGAGCATCGGCCAGTCCCTCGCTGCTTTGCCGACATCGCGCACATCGCAGTAATTGCGCAGATGCGGGTACTGTTTTTCGACCGAGACCGGAAACAGGCCTTTGTGGATACACACGTTGCGTATGCCGGCCTTGCGCACCTTCTCATAGAACGGATACACCAGTTTTTCATCATCGAGTCGCCAGGGATGACTACTCAGGTCTTTGTGCGTGTTATCGCCGATCGTGTAGCCCTTCACCGAGTTCGGACGATCTTCAGCGAACGAGCGATCCGCCTCTTCCAGCCAGCCGGGATAGCCGGGCGTAAACACCATGTGGCTCAGCATGCGCTCCGCGCCCAATAAATCGTTTACCCGTGCGCGCGCCTTTGCCGCCATTTGGTTGGTAAGAAACCAATCGTCCGGAACTTCCGACGGCGCGCTGCTGATGATCGCGATTTTGGTGTCGCTATCGAGATAGATTTCTTTCAGGTAGTTGTCGAACTTCAAATCTGCGATGGTCTGCGGCTTGCCGACCAGGCTTGGATTCCAGCCGGCCTTGCCGACCGCTTCGCGCATGCGCACGAAGGTCTGGATGCGCGTGTCGTCGCGCAGAAAAT
>JBDTMS010000028.1:0-13711 GCA_039934195.1 Betaproteobacteria bacterium | reverse complement strand
GCGCGTCTCGCGCGCCGGCATATCGACTAGCTCGACCTCCGCGCCGGCTAGGTCCCGATTGGCTGGAATTAAGTCGTAGTTAGCGCCAGCCTTCACTGAAACGCCTGCCACCGTTTGCTCACCCAGTAACACATGGTAGATCGAGCCGGTGACTTTGCGTTTCTCAACGCCACTCCCCATGGTTGCATTGCCCTGCGGATCAAGATCGATCAACAGCACGCGTCGCCCGGCAAGCGCGAGGCTTGCCGCTAGGTTAATGCTCGTCGTCGTCTTGCCGACGCCGCCTTTTTGATTCGCAACTGCCAGTATCCGAGGCATCGAAGTCAGACGCTAGGCTGCAGGACAACTAGGTGCCGTACCGCGTTGAGTCCCGGCACCGCCAGCGGAATTACGCTTTGCAAGCGAACGCCGGCCGGCAACTGCTCGATTTCTTCGTGCGGAAATACGCCCTTCATTGCGAGCAAGCGTCCATCGGGTGCGCACAGGTGCAATGCCGCGTCCACGAACCCGGGCAGGTCGGAGAACGCGCGAGATACCACCTGATCGAGCCGCTCTGCCGGACGCCATTGCTGCGAGCGGTCGGTGACAATCTCAATGTTATCCAATTTGAGCTCGACCGCGACTTGGCGCAGGAATGCAGCTTTCTTGTGATTGCTATCCAGTAATACAACTCTTAGCGACGGGTTGGCGATGGCCAGCGGAACGCCCGGCAGACCCGCGCCGGAGCCGACATCGACTAACGAGGTGCTCACCAAGTACGGCATGACAGCGAGGCTGTCGAGCAAGTGATGGCTTACTAGCTTACGGTCCTCCCGGATGGCGGTGAGATTATAGACGCGGTTCCACTTCACCAGCAGTCGCAGGTACTGAAGCAAACGACTAAGGATATTCGTGTCCAGGCTGAGCTTTAGATCGTCGACGCCTTTCTCAAGCTCTCCGCTGTTGTTCGCCGTCATTTTTTTCGTTATGAATTGGTTTTGCCGGCACTGCAGTACCTCGCTTTAGATGCACGAGCAAAAGGGAGATCGCGGCCGGGGTAACGCCCGATATGCGACCGGCCTGGCCGATCGTATGCGGACGATGTTCGTTCAGCTTTTGCTGCACTTCAGTAGAAAGGCCTCTGACCGTACGGTAGTCGAGCGTTATGGGCAAGGGTAGCGTCTCATAGCCCTGTTGCCTTTGCAGCTCGCCTAGCTGATGGTCGATGTAGCCCTGATACTTGATTTGGACTTCGACTTGGGCTGTGATCGAGTCGTCCAGAGCAATGCCTGACCGATCCAACTGCATCAGCGTGGGGTAGGTGATTCCGGGGCGGCGCAACAGCTCGTCGAAGGCATATTCGCGCTCGAGCGTCGCACCGAATATATGCTCCAAATCGGCCGGCTTATATAACCGTGGATTCAAGTATGTGGAGGCAAGCCTTTGCTTTTCCCGCACAACGCTCTCGCGTTTCCGTTCTACCGCCTTATAGCGCTCTGCCGATATCACGCCAAGGACATAGCCCGCCTCGGCCAGGCGAAGATCAGCGTTGTCTTCGCGCAGGCTCAACCGGTGCTCGGCACGGCTGGTAAACATGCGATAGGGCTCGGTTACACCACGCGTAACCAAGTCATCCACCAGAACGCCCAAGTAGGCCTCGTTTCGCGCTGGACTCCAGGGCGCCTTTGACTGCGCATACAACGCTGCGTTAATGCCCGCCAGCAATCCCTGGGCACCCGCCTCTTCGTAACCCGTGGTTCCGTTTATTTGTCCAGCGAAGAACAGTCCATGAATATCTTTCGTTTCCAAGGAGGCCTTTAACGATCTCGGATCGAAGTAATCGTACTCGATTGCATATCCCGGGCGCGTCAGATGCGCGTTCTCGAGCCCCAGAATCGAGTGTACAAGCGCGACCTGAATGTCGTAGGGCAGGCTGGTCGAGATCCCGTTTGGATAGACCTCATGCGTGGTAAGACCTTCTGGCTCCAAGAAAACTTGGTGCGAAGCCTTGTCTACAAAGCGCCGGACCTTGTCTTCCACAGACGGGCAATAGCGCGGTCCGACCCCTTCTATCGCGCCAGTGAAGAGCGGCGAGCGAGCGAAGCCAGATCGGATGATCGCGTGCGTCTGCTCATTGGTATGGGTGATCCAGCAAGAAACCTGGCGTGGACGCGCCGCATCGCTCCCTCGGAAAGAGAATGTCGGCGTTGGATTGTCACCTGGCTGTTCGGTAAGCCTCGTGTAGTCGATCGTTCGGCCATCGATGCGAGGAGGAGTACCGGTCTTTAAGCGACCGACCGGCAATTTTAGCTCGCGCAGTTTTTGCCCTAACGTTTGCGCGGCAGCCTCGCCGGCCCGGCCGCCCGCATGGCGGGCCTCGCCCACATGGATTAGCCCCGATAGGAACGTCCCTGTAGTCAGTACAACCGAACGCGCGAAGAACTTCACACCTAACTGCGTGACCACACCCTTGATGCGATCGTTGTCGACGATTAAATCGTCCACCGCCTGCTGAAAGACCCACAAATTCGCCTGACTTTCTATCCTGCGACGGATCGCGTTTCGATACAGCACGCGATCCGCTTGCGCCCGAGTCGCTCGTACCGCCGGCCCTTTGCTAGCGTTCAAAATTCGAAAGTGGATCCCCGCCTCGTCTGCAGCGTGTCCCATGGCACCGCCTAAGGCGTCTATCTCCTTGACTAGATGCCCTTTCCCGATGCCACCAATGGAGGGATTGCACGACATCTGGCCTAATGTTTCGATGTTATGGGTTAGCAATAACGTTGATTGCCCCATCCGTCCCGACGCCAAGGCGGCTTCAGTTCCGGCGTGCCCGCCGCCAACTACGATCACATCGAAGGTTTCTGGAGTTTTCATCTAAGTAACGAGTGCGGGCTCTTGTGTTCCACGTGGAACAATCATTTACCAATACAGAAACGATTGAAAATCTCGCCGAGGACATCATCGGCAACTACCTGTCCGGTAATACTCCCCAAAGCTTGCTGCGCTGCGCGGAGATCCTCCGCCATCAGTTCAACTGCTTCTGAACGCCGAGCCTGATCCAGATGTCTACCCGCACTGTTAAGTGCGCTCAGATGCCGCTCACGAACCGAGAACGCATCGCCATACTTGGTCGTCCCAGCAAAGTGTTCCTCGATCGCTGAGCGGAGAAGCTCCACACCGGCGCCCGATCGAGCGGATAACGAAATTACCGTTTCGCCACTCCCAAATTCACGAATCGGTGCAAGTCCTTCGACATCAATTTTGTTGCGTACTCTCAGATACTTTGCACCATTCGGTAAGGCTTGTCTCATTGCCGTGGAATCGGCTCCCAGCGTGGTCGAATCTTCCACTAAAACAATAAGGTCGGCGTCCGAGGCCGCCCGCAACGCTCGCTCGATTCCGAGTTGCTCAACTTTATCGGAAGTGTTACGAAAACCTGCTGTATCCGTAATATGCAGATGTAATCCTTTGAACTCAACGTCTGCATCGATCGTATCTCGGGTGGTACCTGGAACATCCGAAACGATGGCTAAATCCGCGTCGGCCAACTTGTTGAGCAGGGTTGACTTACCAACATTCGGAGCGCCCATCAAAACGACCCGCCCGCCCTTGAGTACCCGCGCGCCTTCCATCGCCCGGAGGAAGGTCGTTTCCCAGTCGTGGTAGATGTTCTTCACCGTCTCCAGCAACGCTTGATGTTGCGGCAACGACAGCTCTTCCTCGGGAAAATCGATTAACGCCTCAATCGTCGCCCGAACACTCGTGATGGCGTTGCTAAGCCCGCTGACCCGGATAGAGAATTCGCCCTTCAGTGATCTAAGCGCTGCCGCAACTGCTGCTTCCGATTCCGCTTGAATCAGGTCGGCGATGCTCTCGGCCTGCGCCAAATCTAGCTTTCCATTGCAAAATGCCCGGCGGGTGAACTCGCCGGGTTCAGCGAGTCTCGCGCCCAACTCGACGCACCGGCGCAGCACGAGCCGGACGACCGCTATCCCGCCATGGCCTTGTAGCTCCAAGACATCTTCCCCGGTGTAGGAATGAGGTGCCGGAAAATACAAGGCGAGGCCAGAGTCGATGCAGCCTGACTCGGCATTTAGAAAGTCGCAAAGAATTGCGGTGCGCGGAGGGATTTCACGCCCGATCAGCGCAACCATTAGCGCGCCGATCGTTGGCCCCGAAACGCGGACGACGCCTATCGCGCCGACCCCCGGCGGTGTTGCTATTGCCGCAATGCTGTCAGCTAGTGCCATGAGCGGCTTTGGCCCGCTCGAGTACGTGCGTTATACGCCACTGCTGCGCGATCGAAAGTACGTTGTTTACAACCCAATACAGCACGAGCCCAGACGGGAAGAAGAAGAAAAAGATGCTGAAGGCAACCGGCATGATCTTCATCAACTTCGCTTGCATTGGGTCGGGGGGTGTTGGGTTCAACCATGTTTGAATGAACATGGTGGCGCCCATTAGAATCGGCAGAATGAAGAACGGATCCGGGCGCGACAAGTCATGAATCCACAGTGCAAACGGCGCTTGGCGCAGCTCCACGCTCAACAGCAGCACCCAGTAAAGTGCTATAAAAACAGGTATTTGCACGACTATCGGTAAACAACCGCCAAGCGGATTGATCTTCTCCGTTTTGTAGAGCTCGACCATCGCCTGCTGCATGCGCTGCCGATCATCGCCGTAGCGCTCTTTCAGCTTTTGCATCTTCGGTGCAAGCACCTTCATCTTCGCCATCGACTTATAGCTTGCAGCCGAGAGCGGGTAGAACGCGAGCTTGATCAGCAACGTCAGCAAGATGATGGCGACGCCCCAATTTCTCACCAGCGCGTGAATCTCGCTGAGAACCCAGAACAGCGGCACCGCCAGGACGCGCAACCAGCCGTAGTCGACCGTCAACTCCAATCCCGGCGCCAGGGACTTCAACCGCTCCTGCTCCTGCGGCCCGGCGTACAGCTGGGTCACTGACGCGGCAGTTCTTCCCGGTTCTATTCGTCCGACGGGAACAATCACGCCTGCGGCGAATAGACCGCCATCCAAATTCCGCACGAAATACTCGCGAAGAACAGTCGGCTTGGGTAGCCAGGCGCCGAGGAAGTAATGCTGGACCACCGCGACCCAACCGTCTTCGGCGGTTTTCGGATAAGTCGCCTTATTCTTTTCGATATCCTCGAACGACGCCTTGTGCAACTTCTCCTTCTCGGTGTAGACCTCTGCCCCTGCAAACGTCGGCACCATCTTGGAATCACCCGCAGGTGGTTTCGCGTCACGTACCAGCTGAAAATAGGCCGATGGCTCGATTGCCGTCGACCCCGCGTTCTTGACACTGAATGCGACGTCCATAACGTAACTACCGCGATGAAACGTATAGGTCTTCGTAACGATGATGCCTGCGTCGGTCTGCGCGTCCAGCTGAACGCTCAAGGTATCTTCACCCGGCGCGAGCGCATATGCGCTATTGGCGCTCTTGAATGGACTCGTGTGATTCGGCAATCCCTTGCCGATCAACCCTGTTTGCGCAACGTACGTATGCTCGGACGTCTCTTCGAACAAGACGAAGTTTTTTGTACTGTCCAGCGTATCTCGATAATTCGACAACTCGAGGCGCCGCACATCGCCGCCCGCGGTGTCGAGCTCAGCGACGTACAGGTCCGTGGTAACTTTTATTCTTTCGCCAAGCACGGGTGCAACGTTGGATGGAGCGCTGCCTGTTTGCGACGAAGCAACCGGCGATTGCACGTTTGGAACGGTGCTCGATGGCGCCGGCGCCACGGTCGGTGATGTAGCGCTGGATTTAGGCGCAACCGGCTTCACCGCGTGATCCTTGACCCAATTGTCGACCAGCAGAAATACGCAAACGGCGAACACCATCCCCGCTAACAGTCTGAATGTATCCATATTTTAGTTATTTTCGTCCGGGTACGGGGTCGTATCCGCCGCCATGCCAGGGGTGACAACGTCCTAGTCGTTTGATACCCAGCCATGAGCCGCGACAGACGCCATGAATCGTAACCGCGTCACGCATATATTCGGAGCAACTGGGTAGATATCGGCAGCGCGATCCAAGGTAGGGGCTCACGCCCAACTGGTAACCGCGCACTGCCATAAGTAGAACGTATTTCATCGTATTACTTGCGAGAGCAGCGCTATGAGTTCGCGGGCAGCATCACCGCGCTGATGATCGGCGAGAGGACGGCGTGGCCGGACCAGAATATCGAACCCTCGCAACCGCGACTGCTCGCGCCGAAAAGATTCCCGCACCACTCTTTTGAGTAAACTTCGGTCGACCGATCGTCTGGCCGTTCGCTTACCTACAACAATACCAAGTCTTGCACGGCGGTCACCCGAGCGGCCTACTTGCACGACAAAGAAATCGCCGCGGGCGCTGCGTTTAGATCGCAACAGGCCTTTGAATAAAGCTGCTTCGGCCAATCGTGCGCTACGTGGAAACGTTTCTCGAATGCGCCCACGAGCCTGAACCCCGCTCACAATATTGCGACTCACCTACGGCCACGAGACTGTTAGTCGCCCACGATCACTAAACGGCAAGTCGCTTACGACCTTTGGCTCGGCGATTGTTGATCACCTTTCGTCCGCCCAATGTTTTCATCCGCGCCCTGAACCCATGCGTCCGGGCGCGACGGACCTTAGATGGTTGGTATGTGCGTTTCATGTCGGTCCTTTAGTTAAGGCTGGCTCAAAAAACCCGCTATTACACGGTGATGGTGCGCCGTTGTCAATCAAACATTAAGGTGTCGCGCCTGTGGATAACCTTGTCCCAGATTGTTAGAATGTGCGACTCCCACTTTCCACTCCCACACTCGCCTGCCTCCGATCTGCGATGGACGGCCTCTGGACGCATTGTCTCCGCCACTTTGAGAAAGAACTGCCACCGCAGCAGTTCCGGACTTGGATACAGCCGCTCCAGGCGATCTCTCACGGTACGGTATTGACCATCACCGCCCCGAATCGGTTTGTCTTGCAATGGGTGAAGGATCGCTTTCTGCAGGTAATCGAGCAGATCGCGCGCGAAGCGACGCCTGACAATGTGGCGGTTGTTCTTCAGCTCGCCCATCCTAGCGCCGCCCCGGTTCTAGTGGCCAGCACACCGCGCTCCGCACCGGTCACACCCGATCGTCGGTTGCAAAATCGCGAACAGACCAAGCTCAACCCGACCTTCACCTTCGATTCGTTCGTCACGGGCAAAGCGAATCAGCTCGCGCGCGCTGCGGCCCTCCAAGTAGCCGAACATCCAGGCACGGCGTACAACCCGCTATTTATTTATGGCGGCGTCGGCCTCGGCAAGACGCATTTGATCCAAGCGATTGGAAATTTGGTGCACGAACAAAATCCCCAGCCCAACGTGCGCTACATCCACGCTGAGCAGTACGTGTCGGACGTGGTTCGCGCGTATCAGCATAAGGCGTTCGATGGGTTCAAGAAATATTACCATTCGCTGGATTTGCTGCTGATCGACGATATCCAGTTCTTCAGTGGCAAAAACCGCACGCAGGAAGAATTCTTCTACGCGTTCAACGCGCTGATCGACTCGCATAAGCAGGTCATCATCACCTGCGATACCTACCCGAAAGAAATAACCGGGATGGAAGATCGGCTTATTTCGAGATTTGGCTGGGGGCTGACCGTTGCGATCGAGCCGCCGGAGTTGGAGATGCGCGTAGCAATCCTGATCAAGAAAGCGCAGGCCGAAGGTGTTTCCGTCCCAGAAGATGTCGCCTTCTTTATCGCCAAGCATATCCAGTCGAACGTACGCGAGCTCGAAGGCGCGCTGAAGCGGGTGTTGGCGTATGCCAACTTTGCCGGTCATGCCCTGTCGCCCGAGCTTGCGCGTGAAGCATTGAAAGACGTTCTTGCCATTCAATTTAGGCAAGTCTCGATCGAGAACATTCAGAAAACCGTCGCCGACTACTACAAGCTAAAGGTATCGGAGATGTATTCGAAGAAGCGCACGCGTAACGTCGCGCGGCCGCGCCAAGTAGCGATGGCGCTCGCCAAAGAGCTGACCCAACTGAGCCTGCCCGATATCGGCGAGGCGTTCGGCGGCCGCGACCATACGACGGTGCTGCATGCGTGCCGAAAAGTTGCCGAGCTGAAGATCGAAAGCCCGGAGTTGAACCGGGACTTCGAAGCGTTGCTGCAAGTCTTGCGCAGTTGAGTATCGGTATGAATTGTGGGCAATGGCCACGAATTGAGACGACAGCGAAACCATCCACAACTCATCCCCTGCTTTCGGGTCTGTTATCCACCGGCCGAAAATCCCGCAAACCCAGCGCCTGCGGGCGATTGCAAACGATCCACAGAAAAACAGCTGCCTTATTAGCTGTTATCAGGAAAGAGAAACAATGAACTTGATACAAGTCGAGCGCGGACTTTTACTGACGCCTTTGCAAGCAGTGAGCGGGGTGGTCGAACGCCGGCACACCCTTCCCATACTATCCAACGTACTGCTGGAAATCGGTGAGGGCAAAGTCTCGCTGACGGCAACGGACCTCGAGATTCAAGTTGCCTCGCAAGTGGAGTCTTCGCTGGCGACCGACCGCCAGATCACCACGGTATCGGCGCGCAAGCTGCAGGACATCCTGCGGTCGTTGCCGGAAGAATCCGTAGTGTCGCTCGAGCTGCAGGAAAAGCGCCTGCAACTAAAGGCGGGCAAGAGCAAGTTCAGCCTCCAGACGCTGCCCGCGAACGATTTTCCAAAGCTCGCCGCCGCCAGCGATAGCGCGGTGGAGGCGAATTTGCCGCAGGCTGATCTAAAAAAGTTGTTTGCCCTCGTCCAGTATGCGATGGCGCAGCAGGATATTCGTTATTACCTGAACGGCCTGCTGCTCTCGCTGCGCCCGGAAGGCGTCACTGTCGTCGCGACCGACGGGCATCGTCTGGCATTTGCCAAACTGCCGGTTACGCTCGCCACCCCGATCACTGAAGTGATCTTACCCCGCAAGGCGATTGTGGAGCTGACGAAACTGCTGGCAGACTCGCAGGAGCCGGTGACGTTGCGCGTGCTCGACAATCAGGTGAGCGCTACATTTGGCCGCATCAGCTTTATCACCAAACTGGTCGATGGCAAATTCCCCGATTACCAGAAAGTTGTGCCCACCGGCTACAACAAACACTTCAACGTCGACCGCGGCGTTCTGCATCAGGCGCTGCAGCGCGCGGCCATTTTGTCTAACGAGAAGTTTCGCGGCGTGCGTTGGGTGCTCACGCCCAATAGCCTTCGGATTATTTGCACCAACAGCGACCAGGAAGAAGCGGAAGAAGAGCTCGAGGTGAGTTACAACGGTGATGCGATCGACATCGGTTTCAATGTGAGCTACCTGCTGGATGTACTGGCAAACGTAAATTGTGCCGAAATCGAATGCTCGCTCGGCGATTCGAACAGCAGCATGCTGATCACAATTCCCGGCAATGCCGACTTCAAGTATGTCGTCATGCCCATGCGCATTTAAAGGTACAGACCCGAATCAATGGAGCCTTCCGCCAACAACCCATCCGCTAGCGATCCCTCCGGCAATAAAGCATCCGGTAGCAACCCAGCCGGCGACGACGCATCCACTAATCCGTCCGGCGCCACCCCGCCGAGTAGCAGCCCATCGAGCGATAACGCCTCTGGTAATAGCGCTGCGGGCGACGACGCGGCCGCCAACCTGTCCGGCACCAGCCCGCCGGGTAACAGCCCATCGGGTGATAACGCGCCCAGTGATAACGCTGTCGGCGACAACGCGTCCGGCAATACATCCGGCGCTAATGTACCGGCTAATAGCTCAATGGGTGACAACGCGTCGAGTAATAGCCCAGCCGGCAACAAACCGGTCGGCAACGGCGCTGCATCCGATTACAACGCTGACAGCATCAAGATGCTGAAGGGCCTCGAGGCGGTGCGTAAGCGGCCCGGTATGTACATCGGCGACACTAGCGATGGCACCGGTTTGCATCACATGGTATTCGAGGTGCTCGACAATGCCATCGACGAGGCGCTGGCCGGCTATTGCGACGATATCAAGGTGGTGATCCATTCGGACAATTCCATCAGCGTCGTCGATAACGGCCGCGGCATTCCGACGGACATCCATCCGGAAGACGAGGAGAAGCGCTCGACCGCTGAGATCGTCATGACCGTGCTGCACGCCGGCGGCAAGTTCGACTCCAATTCGTACAAGATTTCGGGCGGTCTGCATGGCGTCGGTGTATCGGTAGTGAATGCGCTTTCCGAATGGCTGCGCCTGACCATCCGTCGCGATGGCCACACCTACCAAATGGAGTTTCGCAACGGCGATCCGGTCGCGCCGTTGAAGGAAACCGGCACGACAGAACGGCGCGGGACTGAGCTTCACTTCATGCCCAGTCTGACGGTGTTCGGCAATGTCGAATATCACTACGACATTCTGGCTAAACGTCTGCGCGAGCTCTCGTTCCTCAACAACGGTGTGCGCATCGAGCTCGTCGATCAACGCAGCAGCAAAGAAGAGCTGTTTCAGTTCGTCGGCGGGATTCGCGCATTCGTCGAATTCATCAATCGGACGAAGACGGTATTGCATCCGAATATCTTTTACGCCAATCGTGAGCGCGACGGGATCGGTGTCGAGGTGTCGATGCAGTGGAACGATTCCTACCAAGAATCGGTGCTGTGCTACACCAACAACATCCCACAGCGCGATGGCGGAACACATCTAACCGCGCTGCGTGCGGCGATGACGCGCACGCTCAATCAGTACATTGAACAGAACGAATTCGCCAAACGCGCGAAGGTCGAGACCACTGGCGACGACATGCGCGAAGGGCTCACCTGCGTGATCTCGGTGAAACTGCCGGATCCGAAGTTCTCATCACAGACGAAAGACAAGCTGGTGTCGTCTGAAGTCAGGCCGCTGGTCGAGGAATTCGTAGCGCAGGCTTTGAACGATTTTTTGCAAGAGCGCCCCAACGACGCGAAGATCATCGTCGGCAAAATCATCGAAGCCGCGCGAGCGCGCGAGGCTGCGCGAAAAGCACGCGATATGACGCGGCGCAAAGGCGTACTGGATGGCTTCGGTCTCCCCGGCAAGCTTGCCGATTGCCAGGAAAAAGATCCCGCGCAGTGCGAGCTTTATCTGGTCGAGGGCGATTCCGCCGGCGGCTCTGCCAAGCAGGGACGTGATCGCAAATTCCAAGCGATTCTGCCGCTCAAAGGCAAGATCCTGAACGTCGAGCGCGCGCGCTTCGACAAGCTGATCTCATCGCAGGAAATCGCGACACTGATCATTGCCCTCGGTACCGGCATCGGCAAAGAAGAGTATCGGCCCGAGAAGCTGCGCTATCACCGCATCATCATCATGACCGACGCCGATGTCGACGGCTCTCATATTCGCACGCTGCTGCTGACGTTCTTTTATCGGCAAATGCCCGAGCTGGTCGAGCGCGGTCACATCTACATCGCGCAGCCCCCGCTATACAAGGTCAAGCACGGCAAAGAAGAGCGCTACCTCAAGGACGATCACGAGCTCAAAGAATACCTGTTGCGCCTGGCGCTGAAGGATGCGCAGCTGCACCGCGGCGAAAACCTGCCCCCGCTGACTCGTGATGCGCTGGCTGAAGTCGCGCGCGAGTATATTCTGGCCGAAGCCGTCATCGAGCGCCTTTCCCGCCGCATCGATCCGGCCGTACTGCATGCTTTGCTGCGCGGCCCTGAGCTCGACCTGACTGACGCCGCGACTGCCGGTGCCTCTGCCGAAGGGTTGATGGCGGAGTTGCACAGTGAAGAGGTGAGTATCGAGCCCCGGTTCGACGAGAAAGCGGAAAGCTACCTGTTGCGTGTGAAGAAGATTCAGCATGGCAATTTGCGCGTCACGTACATCGATCGCGACTTCGTAGAGAGCGGCGATTATGCGCAAATCCGCAAGACCGCCAAGGTTCTCGAAGGTCTGGTAGGTCCGCACGCAAGCGTGCAGCGCGGCGATCATCAGAAGCCGGTTGCCGAGTTTCGAGAAGCGGTGGAATGGCTGCTCGAGCAAGCGCGCGGTGGTCTTACCATCCAGCGCTACAAAGGCCTCGGAGAGATGAACCCGACGCAACTTTGGGAGACGACGATGGATCCGAAATCGCGGCGACTGCTGCGTGCGCAGATCGAAGATGCGATCGCGGCCGATGAAATCTTCACGACCTTGATGGGCGATGTCGTCGAGCCGCGCCGTGCTTTCATCGAAGCGAACGCACTCGGCGTTCGCAATCTCGACGTCTAACTAAACCTCAGCAGCGCGGCTGTGAAGCGCGCTTAGTTAGACGCGCTTGCGTCTTGCGGCTGCTGTGCGGGGCGGTGCGGCTGCCTTGACGGGTGGCGGTTTCGGCGTTGGTTTTCGCCGCGCCGCCTGCACCGGCTTCGCAGCTGCCGTTGCGCGTTTGGTGGTGACCTTCTCGCCTTTGGCACTCGCCGTCGGGCGTTTTTTCGCTGTCGTCACCGGCGCTCTTTTCGGTTTGCGGCTAGGGCCTTCAGCCGCAACCTTGTCGACCTTCGCCGCCAGAATCTGCAGGGCTTGCTCTAGGGTAAGCGCGTCGGCATCCTGATCGGGTGGAACCGTGGCATTCGTCTTGTTGTGCTTGATGTACGGGCCGTAGCGACCGCTCAATAGCGCCACCGGCTTTTGATCTTCCGGATGCACACCCAATTGTTTTCCAGCGGCACCACGCCCGGTCTTCGGCGCGGCTAGCAACTCTACCGCTCGCCCGAGTTGAATGTCGTGCACGCTGTCGGCTCGCGGAATCGATTTGAAACCGCCGTCGTGCTTCACGTACGGCCCAAACGGACCGATGCTCGCTTCCACCGGTTTGCCGGTCTCAGGATGATTCCCGAGCTGACGCGGCAGCGATAACATTTTCACGGCGGTATCCAGATCCGCCGTCGCGATCGGCAAGTTCTTCGGCCAGGCCGCACGTTTCGGTTTCTTCTCCGAGCCGGGTTCGGTCGGTCCGAGCTGCACGTAAAAGCCGTAGGGTCCACGCATCAGAAGCACTTCGAGCTGCGTGGTGGGATCCAGGCCGAGCTTCATCGGCCCTTCGGCCAACCCGCCCCACGGTCGCGTGTAATCGCAATCGGGATAGCGGCTGCAGCCGACGAACATACCGCGTCTGCTGTTCTGCAGGAACAATTGCCCCTTCTTGCACTTCGGACATTTCTCGTCGAGCGGCACGCCGCGCGCGACGTCCTGCTTTTCGGCGAGCGTGCCCGAAAATGCACCCCAAAATTCATCCAGCACCGGCACCCACTCGCGTTCGCCGTTGGAGATCAGATCGAGTTGATCCTCCATGCGCGCGGTGAAATCGTAGTCGATGTAATTGTTGAAATGCGCTGTCAGAAAGCCGGTTACCAGGCGGCCGAGATCGGTCGGCGCGAAGCGCTTTTTGTCGAGAAATGCGTAAGCGCGTTCCTGCAAGGTCGAGATGATGCTTGCGTAAGTAGAAGGCCGCCCGATGCCGTGCTCTTCGAGCGTTTTGACCAGGCTCGCTTCGGTGTAGCGCGGCGGTGGCTGCGTGAAGTGCTGCTCGCCGAACAGACGATCAAGGGGAATGACTTCCGCTTCCGCGAGGATCGGCAGCTTCTCTTCGCCTTCGTCGACCGAATCATCGACGTCTTCTTGATAGACGGCGATGAATCCCGGAAACACCAGTGTCTGTCCGCTGGCCCTGAACAAATTGTCTTTGCGACCGACGCTGATATCGACGCTGGTCGTGTCGAACT
>JBDTMS010000027.1:0-13711 GCA_039934195.1 Betaproteobacteria bacterium | reverse complement strand
GGTTCCAACATCGAAAACGTCAGTCTCGAGCCGGGCGATTCCAGCGCCTACACTATCATTCACTTCACGCTGCAGGTGTCGAACCGCATTCATCTCGCTCAGATCATGCGCGGCCTGCGGCGTCTGCCGGAAGTCATCCGCATCAATCGCCTCAAGGCGTGAGCCTCTCTCGACGTCGTGGACGCCGGCGCGGGCAAGCACCGCACCTTCTGTAAGGATCGCCGTCTAACGATGTAGGCGACGCTACAATGATCGCTCGCGATCGAGCCGGGTCGATCAATTATCGATTCGGCATCCCGCGCTAAGGCATAGCCTGCGACTATCACTTGGCTTCTATATTCGTTACGTATGGGTTTCCTGACCTCTGATTTTCTCTCGGCGTTATTCGCGATAGTCATCATCGATCTGGTGCTGGCAGGGGATAACGCAATCGTTATCGCGCTGGCCGCGCGCAAACTACCGAAGGATCTGCAGCGAAAAGCGATCATCTGGGGAACCGCCGGTGCGATCGTGGTGCGCGTCTTGATGACCCTGGCAATCGTTGCGCTGCTCCGCATCCCCGGCCTGCAACTCGGTGGTGGGCTGCTGCTGATCTGGATCGCCTATCAGCTTCTTGCGTCGGACGATCAGCACGACGAAGCGGGGGTTGCGAAAGCGCAGATCACCGGATTCGCGCAAGCCATCCGAACGATCGTAATCGCGGACACCGTCATGGGTCTCGACAACGTTCTGGGCGTAGCCGGCGCTGCGCAAGGCAACTTCCTGCTGGTGGTTCTCGGCTTGCTAATCAGCATTCCCATCATGGTGTGGGGCAGTACGCTCATCCTTCGAGTGGTCGATCGCTATCCGATTGTGGTCTACATTGGTGCTGCTGTGCTGGCGTGGACCGCGGCCAAGATGATCGTAAGCGAGCCATTGCTGGAAGACTGGATGGAGGCGAACACCTGGGTCGCGTGGCTGATCTACGCTGTCATCATAGGTGGCGTTTTGCTGGCCGGTTTCCTGCACAACCGGGCGCGAGACCTGAGCAAACAGGGCGCGTCGCAGTCGTGAGCGCGTGCTCAAGGAACCTATAATTTCATATCGAGCGATGCCTGAGGAGGTCGCTGAGCGTTAACCGTAACGTTTTTAAACTCATACTGATCTCGCTCAGCTTTGCCCTGTGCGTATACGGGTTCCGCCGAGGAAACGGGAACGCCGTTGCTGCAGTTAACGCAGCAGCGGCGGCAGGCGAGTAACAAAGCCGGTGGGTTGGTAGGGACCGATTCGCTCGCAATGTCCGGCGTCACCGCGTGTCACCAGTGCGAATGGCGGCCGAAGCCGAATAATTTGGACGCCGCCGAGCAGTGTGGGATGGGCGTGGGCGGAAAAGCCAAGCCCGGAGAATTCGAGTTACGGCCCCGTAGGAGGATTGCCACCGCGGCTGTAATTTCGTGCGCTGTCTGAATCCCTGACTTCGGCGCCATCAACCCCCGAAGATCCAGAAACAGCCGGACGACGTCGCGTCGCCGGCTGTTCGTCGTTATGGACGCTGCATCTTGCAGGTGGTGGGCGTCATCGTCTCGCTCGGTCCAACCCGGCCTTCGGAGCGAAATCCCATGCCGGTGCGTTCGACGTCGTACTTGACGCCTGATGAGCCGACTTTGGTAAAGGTCGATATATACATCGGCTGCAGCATCTGGTGGTTGTCGGCCCGCATCGTGATTTCGCCAGTGAATGCCGTGAGCTTCATTCCCTCCAGCGCCTTCGCGACCTTCAGGGGATCGGTCGACTTGGTGTCATTCATCGCCTTCACCAGCATGTCCATCGCGTTCTTCAGATCGAGCCAGTAGAAGTCATCCTTGACGTCGGGGAAGCGCTTGCGAAAGGTCTTCACCATCGCATCGGATTTGCTGTCGCCTACGTTGTTGAACCAGTGGCTGACTTGTTTCACCTGTCCATCGCCCGCCTCGCCGATCGCCGTTGGCGCACCCGCAATGCCGGCGTAGTAGGTGTAGTAGTCCACCTTCAATCCGGCTTCCTTGCCGGCCTTGACCAATAGCGCTAAGTCCGCGCCCCAATTGCCGGTGACCACACTGTCGGCCCCGGAGGCTTTGATCTTCGCGACGTACGGCGCGAAGTCTTTGACCTTACCTAGGGGATGCAAATCATCGCCGACGATTTGGATGTCCGGCCGTTTCTTGGCCAGCATCTCCTTGGCCCCCTTGGAGACGGCTTGGCCGAATGCGTAGTCTTGGTTGATGAGATAGACCTTCTTCATCTTCTTCTGGGTTGCCATGAAATTGGTGAGTGCCGCCATCTTCATGTCGGCGTCCGCGTCGAAGCGGAAATGCCAGTAACTACAGCGATCATTGGTAAGCGCGGGATCAACAGCACCGTAGTTGAAGAACAAGATGATATTGTCCGGATTGCGGCTATTGTGTTTCGACACAGCGTCGGTCAGCGCGCCCGCGACGGCAGAGGAATTGCCCTGAAAAAAGAAGTGCACCTTTTGATCGGCGAGCTGCTGGAACTGCAGCAGCGCCTCCTGCGGATTGGCCTTGCTATCGAGCGCAATCAACTCGAACTGCTGACCTTGCGCGCCGCCTGCGGCATTGAGCTCCTCGATCAACATCTGCAAGGTACGTTTACCTTGCTCGCCTACGTTGGCGAACGTACCTGACAGCGGATCGATGAAGCCGATTTTGATCGTGTCCGCGGCCAGCGCAGACATTGCGATCGGCAGCGAGGCCAGCACGCCGGCAGCGATTCTACGAAAAGACATTTCCGTACTCCTCCGTTTAGTTTTTAGTGTTACCAATCCTGGTCTAGCTGGGACGCATACATCCCCACGACTTAAACGCCGATAGACGCGAGTACTGCGTAGCCTTTACCCGGACTGCGCCGTACGTGGTTGGACAACGTGCCGAGCGTTTCGATGCGACATTCAGCAACGTCGCCGGCTTCGATTACCACTGCCCCGGGCGTCCCGGTGCAGATGATGTCACCGGGAAACAAGGTCATCACATTCGAATGAAACGCGACCAGGTAATGCGGCGGGAACGCCATGTTCATTACCGTATTTTCGCGATGCAGCTCACCGTTCTTCCAAGTGCCTACTTGCAAGCGGAGCACGTCAAGTACTTCATCGGGCGTGATGAGCTCAGGGCCGAACGACAAGAACGTATCGAAATTTTTCGAGCGTGTCAGGAAGCGGGGATTGCGCTGCAATATATCTTCGGCGGTCATGTCGAGCACGAGGCAATAACCGGCAATGTACGCGGGCACTTCGTCCTCTTGTAGGAAACGGCACTCACGGCCGATGATCACACCGAGCTCTGCCTCCGCTGTTACGCGCTCCGATTCCGGCGGTAGATCGATCGAATCGCCTGGGCCGATGATCGTGTTGTCTCCCTTCATGAAAGACGCCGGCTCGGTCGGGTAGGGCGCGTTCAAATCCGCGGCGTGATCTCTATAATTGAGACCGATTCCCCAGATTTTGCGGGGGCGGCGATACAGCGGGGCGTAAGCGACGGCAGCGGGTGGCAGCGCACCCGGTGTGTGCTCTGCGTCGCGCTGCAGGATGGGCGATAAGCCCTGGCGTACCAGGCCGAGAACATCTGTGGGCCAGGCTCGACCGAGATAAGCATTGATTTGATCGATCGGTACTATGCCCGCGTCAGTTACAACCGCGGCCGTCTCCCGGCCTTCTAGTCTCAACGTACAAAGCCGCATCGTTCGCGCTCCCTATGCCGGCCGCCCAAAATCGGGGGCGCGACAGCGCGCTTGCGACTCCCCTGATTCTGACGTGCGGCGTTAACCGGCGTGCATTCTAGCGCGCGGGGCAGCCTGGTGCCGACCCCAGCGCAAACACCCTAGTTATGCACAAAGAATACGCCGAAAAAGCGCTTCGGATCCGTCCACATGCGAGAGGCCGAGAAACCCGCCTCGCGCGCCAGGCTGATAAAACTCTCCGGGGTATATTTGTACGAGCTTTCGGTGTGAATCGTTTCGTTTCGCGCAAATGCGAATACGTGCTCTGCAATACGAACCTCTTGCGCTCGCAGACTGCGCAGATGCATCTCGATTCGATTGGCGTGCGTGTTGTAGATCGCTTCGTGCGCGAATTCGGACAGGTCGAAATTGGCGCCCAGCTCCCGGTTTAATCTGGTCAACACGTTGAGGTTAAAAGCCGCGGTCTGGCCTTCCGGATCGTTGTAGGCGAGCGTGAGAATATCAATCGATTTTTGCAGATCGACACCGATTAACAGACCACCATCGCCGCCGACCAGAGTCCGAACGCGATGGAGAAATTCGCGTGCTTGATCAGGTTCGAAATTGCCGATCGTCGAGCCGGGAAAAAACACGACCCGCCGCGCCTCGGCAGGCAGCTTCAATTCCGATTCGAGCTCGCTGTAGTAGTCGCCGACAACCGCCAGCACCGACAGCCAGGGGTGGTCGATCGCAAGGGCTGCGCTGGTGCGCAAAAGCTGATCTCGTGAGATATCGATACCGGCATAGATATTCGGATGCAGGTTCGCCAACAGCAAGCGAATCTTCTCCATTTCACCAGCGCCGAACTCAACTATGCTGGCGCCTTCTCCTACACTTCGAGCAATTTCCGGTGCGGCGTGGCGCAGAATTTCATTCTCAGTTCGAGTGGGATAATAAGCTGAGGTGGCGCAAATGGCGTTGAACAACTCTGCACCGCGGTGGTCGTAGAACAACTTAGGCGGCAGCTGTTTGCGCGTCTGGCTCAGGCCTTGAATGACTTCGCGCTGTATCGATTCGACACGGGGCGCAAGATCGATCAACCAGAGATTTCTTGGCGAAGTGTTATGAGCAACGCGAGCGGATGAACTCAAGTCGGCCCCCTTGTTATTAGGATTTTGTCTGACAGACAAGCCGCGTCGAAAACAGGCTTCGTCCACGCGGCTGTCGCTGCTGGGTTATTGACCGTAAGCTGGACGATTGATTCACTCAGCATTGCAGCCGGTTCAATGATCGCACAACTACGCACGCGCCGCGGATAGCTGTGTAGTCTGATCAAGCGGTCGAACGAAGGAGCTTAAATGAACGCGCCTGGGATTTCTACGAGCATCGCCCGCGATACCGATTCTGACGACTTGCTGTCGCGTTTCCACGCGGTTCGTCAGCAAACAACGGCTTTGTGCCGCCCACTCTTGATCGAAGACTATGTCATACAGAGTGCGCCAGAATGCAGTCCTGCCAAATGGCACCTAGCGCATACGACCTGGTTCTTCGAGAATTTTTTGCTGACGCCGCTGCTGCCCGGCTATCGCGTCTACGACCCGCAGTACAGCTACTTGTTCAACTCCTATTACGAAACGGTCGGCACGTTCTTCCCGCGCCCGCTGCGCGGGCTGCTGTCGCGTCCCACTGTCGGGGATGTCTACCAATATCGCGCGCATGTCGACGAAAACATGCAAGCACTTATCGCCCACATCGTGCGCAGCAACGATGCGTCCGGCATCGATCGCGTTGTCTTAGGACTCCACCATGAGCAGCAGCATCAAGAACTACTTGTAACCGACATCAAAAACCTCCTCGCACTCAATCCCCTTCGGACCGCATATCAGGCGCGCGTTCCGTTACCGATAGCTGCGTCGCGCCCCGTGCAATGGCTGAACTTTCCAGCGGGAATGTATGAATTCGGAAGTGACGGCCGTTCATTTGCATTCGACAACGAGACGCCGCGACACCGCGTGCATGTCGGCGATTTCTCGTTGGCGTCTCGACCCGTTACAAATGGCGAGTACAAGGAATTCATTGCCGCCGGCGGCTACAGCGAAGCGGCGCTGTGGTTGGCCGACGGATGGAAAAAAGTAAAGGACGCCAACTGGCACGCCCCGCTCTATTGGGAGCGGGATGGTGGTGAGTGGTGGAATATGACGCTGGCAGGATTTCAGCCCGTCGAAGACGCACAACCGGTCTGCCATGTGAGCTACTTCGAAGCCGACGCGTTTGCGCGCTGGGCCGGCAAGCGTCTTCCAACTGAATTCGAATGGGAGCTCGCCGCAGCGCCACTACCGGCGGTGGGGAACTTTCTTGAAAGCGGGCTTCTGCAGCCCAACGCGCAATCTGATGGCTCCTACCAGATGTATGGCGATGTCTGGGAATGGACCTTGAGCAGCTATTTGCCGTATCCGGGGTTCCAGCCGCTGCCCGGGAGCCTGGGCGAATACAACGGAAAGTTTATGGTGAGTCAGATGGTTTTGCGCGGTGGGTCTTGTGCGACGCCTCGCTCGCACATTCGCGCCAGCTATCGAAACTTCTTCTATCCGCCCGATCGCTGGCAGTTCAGCGGATTTCGCCTAGCGCGGTAAATACGCTTAGCGCAGTAAATGCAAAGTGCCCGCGTAGTCTTCGCACTACGGGTAATTTCCTTGCGACTGCTCCAGGCGGCACGCACCGGGACGTAGCACCACATCAGCTTTCGCAATATCGTCATGAGCAGGTAGGGCGGGCGCAAAAATGCCGGCTTTTCCCATATTGCTACACGCGCGCGCTCGAGCGCGCTGATCAGAGTGACCCCGGCTACGCTGATTGCCGATGATTCTCCTGCGCGCAAAAAATGGTCTGCGAGATTCCCTTCGCAGGTAATCCACAGCACGCCAGACATACAAGTAAGTTCGATCTGAGCACCTGGCTCCAGCGTTATCGAGCCGTCCGGAAGCAGGTCGTAAATGGCGATTGTTGGCTGGGCCTTCATGTGCCGCAGTTTAGCGAGACCCTCGCAACCATTACAGGCATAGCACTCTGCCATGTGCTCCGGTACAGTTATGACGTCATTTCAACTGTGCCGGTCATATGCCTTAGCGCTGTACCTACCCATCCAGTGCGTGTTGCACCACCATTCATCGATGAATACTGCCAATCATCTATACGAACATCTGGCAGCCGGGGTTGCCGAAGCCATTCAGGCGGGCGCGCTGAAAGCCGGCGATCGTCTGCCGTCGGTCCGGCGGCTCTCGACCCAGCATCGCGTCAGCATCGCAACCGCGGTCCAGGCCTACCGTCATCTCGAAAATCAGCGATTGATCGAAGCGCGTCCGAAATCGGGCTACTTTGTACTTTCCAAACCAAGCCGGCTCGCCGAGCCTGCTACGTCGAAGCCGCCAACCGCGCCTCGTTTCGTCGGCGTAAATCAATTGGTGATGGAAGTTCTAGAATCGATGCGGGACAGCGAAGTCGTACCGCTTGGCGCCGCCTGTCCGAACGGGCGCTTGTTCCCGAACGATAAGCTGATGCGCTTGGCTCAACGCGAAGCGCGCCGCAATCCGGATCTGCTCGGCGCCTATGGAATGTCGCCGGGCAACGCTCGTTTGCGAACCATGATCGCAAGACGTTCTCTGGATTTCGGCTGCCACCTCAGCCCTGACGAAATCATCGTTACGAATGGATGTATCGAGGCGATCAATCTCGCATTGCGTGCCGTCGCGCAGCCGGGCGACACCATTGCGCTGGAATCGCCCACCTACTTCACGCTATTGCAGATCATCGAAAGTCTAGGCATGAAAGCGCTGGAAATTCCGACGCATCCGCGGGATGGAATTTCTTTGGAAGCGCTGGACCTCGCGACCCAAAAACCAGGCGCTGTTAAAGCAGTCATCGCGATGCCGAACTTTCAGAACCCACTCGGCGGGCTGATGTCCGACGAGAACAAGGCGCGGCTCGTGCAGTTGCTGGAAGCACGAGACGTGACATTGATCGAAGACGACATCTACGGGGAAATTTATTTCGGCGATTCACGTCCCCGCGCGGCGAAGGCGTGGGACCGTTCTGGCAACGTAATCTTGTGCTCGTCGTTCACCAAAACCGTGTCACCCGGCTTACGCGTCGGTTGGGTGGCTCCAGGCCACAGATACAGCGAAATGGCGATGCTGAAATTTATAAACTCTGTGTCGACACCAGAATTGCCCCAAGCCGCTATCGCCGAATTCATCGCTGACGGCGGGTACGACCACCACATGCGCCGGTTGCGTGCCGGCTTTGCGCGCCACGTGCAAAAGACTACCGACGCTATCGCCGAATTTTTCCCAGAGGGTACAAAAATCACACGACCGCTGGGTGGCTTCGTTCTGTGGATCGAACTACCGCCGAAAGCGGACGCGCTGCTGTTGTTCCGAATGGCCCGGCGAGAAAACATCAGCATCGCGCCGGGCCCCATGTTCACCACCACTAAGCGCTACCGCAATTGCATACGCATCGGCTGCGGACACCCTTGGTCGCCCAAGATAGAGATGGCGCTGATGCGCCTGGGGAAGATTGCGCAAGCGTTGAGCTAGACGACTCGCGCTCCGAGCCTTACGAGCGACGTGCACGCAGAATAAGCGCGCCGTCACGAAAAAAAGGGACGCTAACCTAGCGTCCCTCGTTTTCATACTGTTTCAGCGGTTCAGCGAATGACCTTCTCACCAGCTTGCGGCTTTGATTTTATTTTCATGATCTGTGCTTGATTCGGCTTCAACATAAACATTCCGCGAACCGAGCGCCCCGCGCTTGGATTGCCAGCCGCAATCAGGATCACCACTTATGGTTACCGGCTCGGCCATTTCCGTCCAGCAGCGTGCAGTCTCGTATTGACTCTCAATTGCTCAAGGGTGTTTTAGCGAATTAATGTTGCCGCCGGCTTGCAGCTTAGATTTCATTTTCATGCTTCTCCTGGATGGACATTAGTTGCTGCGCGTAGCGTTTCGTTTAGGAAACGCGCTTGCAATTTATCTGCGAATGTATGTACCACCGCGATCACCATTTAGCAAGCATCATGCCGCGTAACCGCTCACACAGATTTCACCGGATTTGCGCTCCGGATCTTGCCGCCATCGCTTGCAGTCGGCGTAATCATCGGTGTGCGCGGTCGTAGACGATATGAAAAACTACCGACCTTACGGCTTGGTGAAGAACAGGGGCGCTGCAAGAATGCCTTGTACGACCGAGGCCAATCCATACAGCAATGAAGTCGCCACCGCTTGCTCACTCGGTACGCCGGCTGCGCCCAACACGATGACCGCTGCGAATTCCCGTGCACCAAATCCGCTCACGCCGAGCGGCAGCGCAGCCATGACAAATATCGGCGCAGCCGCTGCGAGCATCGCAGGGAAAGGCAGGGGCACGCCCACAGCCAGACCGGAAATCCAGAATGTACATGTGGACAAAAACTGCACGCCGAATGCCCGCCAGACTGATGCCAGCAGCGCCGGTCGCGCCTGCAAGATAGTTCGCTCCAAGCGCGCCCAGCTGGATGAAAACTTGGCGAGCAAAACATGCCGAGAATTCTTCATGCGCGCAAATGAAAACGGAATCAACGGCAGCGCGACGACACTCGCAAGCACAATGGAATAGAGCACTAACTTATCCAAAGGCACAGCGGAAGCACCATCAAAGCCTAAGCTCCAGACGATACAAACTAGCGCTGCGACCAGCGACAGTCCGCACAACATCCAAAGTCCGCTGAAGCGGTCGAGAAATACCGATAGCGCGGATGCGGCAAACGAGTTGCCGATCTTCGACAGTTGAACGCTGCGCAGCAGATCCCCTGACAGCGTGGCGCCAGGCAACACGATGTTTGTCGTGATGCCGCGCGCGTACATGAGGACGAGACGGCGATAAGGTGCGTACAACCCGAGGCCGCGCGCGATAATGGCCCAGCGCGCGGCGGAGAGAAGGTTGGCCGCTATAGCGACTAGCACTGCGCTTGCAAACAGCCAGGGATCGGCCCGCCTCAGCTCAACCCAGAGGGCACCTGGATCTGCGTACCACACCACGAGTGCCAGCAAACTCAGCCCGGCTGCAACGCGGAGCGCCAGGCGCGCGATTGGTGCGTTTTCCGATGCTTGTGCCGCGATGCGCGGGTCGGCAGACGCGTCCTCCTCAGATTGCGAGGTGCTCATCGGATGAGGCGCTCGAGGGTTTGCGGGCTCGCGGTGCCTGGCGTAAAACGTACTGCGGTCGCCCTTGCGGCTCGTGGTAGATCCGAATCAATAGCTCGCCCAGCACACCGGTCGCGAGCAATTGCACGCCGATGAGGGCGAGTAGCGCGCCGAGCATGAGCAACGGTCGCCCACCGATGTCGTGCCTGAGAACGAGTTTGTCGAACGCGAGATATGCGAGCGTGATCGAACCTAGAAATAACATCCCGAATCCAATGCCGCCAAACGCGTGCATGGGACGATGCAGGAAGCGGAGCAAAAATTTAATCCAGAGCAGATCGAGTATCACGCGCAGCGTGCGATCGATGCCGTACTTCGAGCTCCCTTTCGTGCGCGCGTGATGATTAACTGGTACTTCGATGATCTTCGCACCGACCTCAGCGGCCAATGCCGGAATGAAGCGATGCAGCTCGCCGTATAGTTTGATGTCGCGTATGACGGGCGCTCGATACAGTTTCAGCGCGCATCCGTAGTCATGCAGGCGAACACCGGTAACCGTTGAGATCAATGCGTTCGCAATCGTCGAGGGCAGTTTTCGCGATAGGGCTCGATCCTGGCGCGTCTTGCGCCATCCCGATATCACATCGACGTCCGGGCGTTCATCGAGCAGATCCAGCAGACCAGGAATGTCGTCAGGATCGTTCTGTAGATCGCCGTCCAGCGTCACGACGATATCGCCGCGTACGGCGTCGAAGCCTGCCTGCAATGCCGCCGATTGACCGTAATTTCGAATGAGGTACATCGGGCGCAGCCAGTCTCGCTCGATCGCCAGCTCTGCAAGCAGATGCGACGACGCATCGCGCGAGCCGTCGTCCACGCAGATCAATTCGAAGCTTCGGCCGCTGCGCAGCAGCGCGGCGCCTACCCGATCTACGAGATCGAGAATATTTTCTTCCTCGTTGAAGACGGGTATGACGACAGAAACCTGGGGATGCTGGGCGGTCATCGGGAGGCGCAAATGTGCGCACAGTAAGGATTATGGACTGGGGAGCCCACCCCGATTCTAGCATCAGGCGTGTTATCCGCCTTTCTGAGTCGAAACGAAGGTCAGAAAAAAAGCGACGAGCGACGCGGCGCCGATGCCGCGCTGAAACCAGATCGCGTCCGCGTAACCGGCGTCATAACCGACCACCAATGCTATAGCGCAACCGGCGAACGCCGCGGCAGTCAACCATTGCACGAAAGGATGTTGTCCGAGATGCATTCGCGCGGATAGCTTTAATCCTACAGCGGCGGCCAGCCAACCGCCGCACGCCCCAGCTAAGATATCGAGCGGCCAGTGGACACCGACGACGACGCGCGAGAGCGCGACGCAAACCGCAATTGCGAGAGGCACGGCGCTCCATGCGCGCAAATTCAAGCCGAATACGCATAGCCCGGCGAGCGCAAACGCAGTGGTGGTATGTCCGGAAGGGAAGGAATGGTAGTGATGCGCCGGTCCGATTACATGGAACGCGTCCGGGGCGAGCACACCGGGAGGCCGCGTGACATCGAGAATGGGCTTATAAATATGTACCCACGCCGTGGCGAGAAGAGCAGCAGGCAGAACGGCCCATAGCAAATCCGGCCGTCGTCTCGCCAGCGGCAGACATAATGCAAGTGCCACCATCGTGTCACCGAGTACCGTAAGGTCCGACCAAATCCAATCATTACTCGCCGGTCCGAGTCGATTGATGAGCAGAAAAATGCGTTCGTTGGTTCCCGTCAGGAGAATGGCGATAGCAGCAACGACGGCGACTGCGGGTACCAACCAGACGCGGGTATCCGACAATCGGAGCTGTCCAGTGTCATCAGCGTCCATCAGTCGATTCGCGCCAGCACGATCCCATTTTTCGCGTACAGCACTTCATATTGCAGGCCCTCGAGTTGTGCGAGCCGCTTCAATTTCGTGATGATGACATCGCCGTGCCCAGGTTCATGACTAGGTGTCGGTCGCCCGTAGTAAACGCTAAAGCTCGGTGCGTTCAAACGCCACATCACGACGTCATAGTGTTTCGCGCGGGAAAGGAGCGCCGCTTCTTTGATCGGTTGCTGTTGCACGTTGCCTGCGAATGGAATCACAAAACTGGAAAGGGCTATCACGGCAATGAGGCCAACGGCGACGAGCTTGCCGCGCATCGGTAGCCGACGCTCCACCATCAGCCAGACTGTTACACCCGCAGCAATCGCGGCGTATACGTAATAGAAGGGCGTGAAGTATTGGTCCGCGTCGGCCAGCGCTTCTCGATAGTAATCGTCGGGCACATGCGGCAGCAGGGCAGACACGATCGCCGGCAGCGCCAATAGAAAAACAAAAAACAGAAGTGCAGGCACCAACGCGACGAAAGCAGATCGAAGTTGCGACGCGTACAGCGCCATCAGAATGAACAGCCCGGACATACCGTACAGAATGTAGTGCGGCAGTTTCGTCCCCGACAGAGAGAAAAACAAGAAGACGAACGCAAACCAAAGCAGCAAATAGCACTGAAGGTCATCGCGCCATATCGTTCGCCAGTTTTTAATGACTGGCAACAGCAATGATGTGAACGGCAGCGTGCCGATAAGTACGACTGGAAAATAGTAGAGCAGGCTTCCCGCGTGGCCCTGTAGCGGCCCGCTGAAGCGACTGAGATTGTGCTTGAAGAAAAATCCCTCGACGAAAGCCCAGCCTTCACGCTGCAGGATAATTACATACCAGGGAAGCGCGATTGCCGCGAACAGCAACAAGCCCAGCGGATCGAAAACCATCCGCGTCCAGGTTTTATAGTC
The DNA here is from genome assembly GCA_039934195.1 of Betaproteobacteria bacterium. Lineage (GTDB taxonomy): Bacteria > Pseudomonadota > Gammaproteobacteria > Burkholderiales > SHXO01 > SHXO01. The sequence goes on along the minus strand of JBDTMS010000027.1, from coordinate 1,031 downwards.
TCGCCGCAATATGCAGAAAGCGAAACTCACCGACCCAGGAACCAGGATCGCTACCGGTCCCTTCGCCAAAAAACCGAAGCCGATCGCAGCGAACGTCACATAGAGCCACAGTCTTCGCCCGGTTTCGATCCGCAGCCACGCGGCGAACATTGCCGCCCCGATCAGCATGTTGAGCAATGCATCGGCAGTGGCCGCGCGACCGATGATGTATACACCAAGCGACATGGCCGCAATGCCCGCGGCGAGCAGTGCGGTGTCGACACCGTAGCGGCGTCGAGAAAATAGGTAGATCAACAAGACCCACCCGGCTGCGCATAGTGCCGACGGGAAGCGGAAAGCAAATTCGCGCACTCCGAGCATTTTTACGCTGAACGCCTGCAACCAGTAAACCAGTATCGGCTTGTCGTAACGCGGCTCACCATTTAGATAAGGCGACAGAAAATCATTCCGCTGAAACATCTCCACCGTGGCTTGGCTGAACGCACCCTCGTCGACGTCGAACAGCGGTGTGCGCCCTAGTGCGTAAAAAAAACTCACCAGCACGGCAAAGCCGACGAAAATTGCGAGAGTCGCGGTAGGGCGGCGCGGACTTGCGAAGAGTGCTTCGGACGACATGGCGAGCGAGTGGATGAAGTTGGCCAGTTGAACGCTATGCGGCACGCGCTCAAGGGCGCCGTGCACGGCGGAGCGTATTCTACTCGTGTCGCTCTCCAACCCTTTCAGCTGTCGCTTGGCGGCATCGTGTACTGGATTTATGGTCCGCGCTTCGGAAGCGCGCTCATATCAGCGCAAGTTGACGCACTACGTTGCATTTGTTCCGAGCACAAACATTCGGGCTTGGAGCATCGAGAGTTGGTTCTATGCGTGGCATCTCTCCTCCGAGGGATGCGCGGCGAGTTGTTGAACGCAAATCGGTGCATGGAACAAATCCTGCTCGCACGAAAACTCGAATAGGAAAGGGCCGCACGATGTGCAGCTCACTGCGACCGACGTGCACTGTTACTGATGCGAGGAAACGATGAACGTAGACT
>JBDTMS010000026.1:0-13764 GCA_039934195.1 Betaproteobacteria bacterium | reverse complement strand
TTCGAAGTGCCGGTGTGCTATGGCGGCGCGTTCGGCGAAGACCTGGAATCGCTGGCGGCTGCGCACGGTCTGACGACAGATGAAGTCATCGCGCTGCACAGTGAGCCTTTGTATCGGGTACAGATGCTGGGGTTCGCACCAGGATTTGCCTACCTGGCAGGGTTGGATCCGCGCCTTGCTACGCCGCGCCGGGCGTCGCCGCGCACCAGCGTACCCGCTGGTAGCGTTGGCATCGGCGGTGAGCTGACCGGCGTGTATCCGCTCGATCTACCGGGTGGCTGGCAGCTCATCGGCCGCTCGCCGGTGCGCTTGTTCGATCCGTCGACAGAACCGCCGACGCCGTTCTCGATGGGCGATCGCGTGCGATTTGTGCCGGTGTCGGGGGAAGAGTTTCAGCGACTATTGCGGGAGGGGCGATGGCGCTGAAAGTCCATCGCGCGGGCATTCTCACCACGGTGCAGGATCGCGGCCGGTACGGTTATCAGCGCTTCGGCGTACCGGTCGGCGGCGTGATGGACGAGTATTCGCATCGACTAGCGAATCTGTTGGTGAATAATTCCGAGGACGACGCGAGCCTTGAGCTGACGCTTGCCGGTCCGTGTCTGGAGTTCACCGAGGCGACCTTGTTCGCAATTTGCGGCGGCGATCTGACACCGACCATCGCGGGCCGCCCTGTGCCTTTGTCGCGTCCGGTAATGGTGAAAGCCGGTGCCCTGCTGGACTTCGGCGCGCGGCGCCTGGGCTGTCGCGCCTACGTTGCTGTCAGCGGCGGATTCGACGTGCCGCAGGTGATGGGCAGCAGGAGCACTTACCTGCGCGCCAGCGTTGGCGGCTTCAAAGGCCGCGCGCTCAAACGCGGCGACACACTCGATATCGGTGTCGGTTCAACGACGATCTATCCGGGTTTGCGCAAGGGTTTTTCCGACGGGCAGATGTTTGCGAGCACGAAATGGTCGGTGACGGCGAACTCTGCGTTTCTCGCTCACGATCACCATCGGATTCGATTCATACCCGGACGTCACTGGCAGCGTTTTATCGAGGACAGCCAGCAGCAGTTCTGCACAGCGGAATTTAGGATCGCGTCGAACTCCGACCGTATGGGCTATCGTCTGCAGGGCCCGGTGTTACAGCTCGAGCAGCCGGCCGAAATCTTATCGGAGGCGGTGAGTTTCGGCAGCATTCAAGTGCCGCCCGACGGCAGCCCAATCGTACTGATGGCGAATCGGCACACCACCGGCGGGTACCCGCGCATCGGCGAGGTGATCAGTGTCGACTTGCCGATGCTCGCGCAGTTGCCCCCGGGTGACACGGTCCGCTTCGAGCCGGTAACCTTGGAAGAAAGCCAGAAGCTATATCTTCAGCGCGAGCGCGAAATCGCGCTGATGCGCGAAGCCCTGCAAATGCGGATGACGGCATGAAACGATCGATCGATCTCAATTGCGACATGGGCGAGAGCTTCGGCGCCTGGAACATGGGTGCCGATGAAGTCGTGCTGGCGCATGTCAGCTCGGCCAATATCGCCTGCGGGTTTCATGCCGGCGATCCACGCGTGATTCATCGCACCGTTGCCGCGGCAAACAAGCACGGCGTCGCGACCGGCGCGCACCCGTCGCTGCCCGACCTGCAGGGTTTCGGCCGTCGCACGATGCAAATCTCACCGGATGAGGTGTACGACCTCGTGCTTTATCAAGTCGGCGCGCTAAGCGGATTTTGCCGCGCCCAGAACGGGCGCTTGTCGCACGTGAAGGCGCACGGTGCGCTGTACAACATGGCGGCGAAGGATGCCGCGCTCGCGCAGGGGATCGCGAAAGCGGTATACGACTTCGATCCCGCGCTGGTGCTCTACGGGCTTGCCGGCAGCAGGCTTATCGAAGCGGGCCGGGCTGCTGGACTGACCGTCGCCAGCGAAGTGTTTGCGGATCGCACATATCAAAGCGACGGCAGCCTCACACCGCGTAGCAAGCCCAACGCGATGATTCACGACCTCGGCGCCGCGCTAGCGCAAGTCGAGCGGATGATCTGCGAAGGCAAGGTCCGCGCGCTCGACGGTAGCGACGTCGCGATCGAAGCGGACACGGTGTGCATCCACGGCGATGAGCCCGGCGCCGGCGCCTTCGCCCAAGCGCTTCGCGGTTTGCTGGGACGGCTCGGCATCGCGGTGCAGGCGCCGCAGCGCAGTTAGCGCGGTTCGCAGAGTTCGCAAACGCAGGCGGCTGCGACGTCTGCGCTTGCGCCTGCTGTCGATTGCACTGTGCACGTGCTGCGAGACATCTGGATCACGAAATTGAGTAGTGTGACTTAACCCCTTTTCGTCGCGCTCACGTTTACACCCTCTGCAACCTTCATTGCATAGGAGAACAACATGAAACGCATGAACGGGGTTTGGGGCTTGTTGGGATTGCTTGCCGCCAACCAGGCATGGGCCGTAGGATCGTCGGTCGATGTCGCCGTATACGACCGCAGCACCGGTAGAACGCTGCCGGTGTACGCATCGCAGGGACAGTGGTATGTCGCCGGCCGCGTCGGTGCGGAATACGAACTGCGCATCCGCAATAACACGAACGAGGATCTGCTGAGCGTCGTGTCGGTCGATGGTGTAAACGTCGTAACCGGCGATACCGCGTCGCCCGATCAAGGCGGCTATGTGATCGCTGCCTGGCAGTCGGTCAACATCAGCGGTTGGCGCAAGAGTCTTGCCGGCGTCGCCGCGTTTTACTTCACCGAACACAGCGACGCATATGCCACACGCACCGGCCGCCCGGATGATTTGGGCGTGATCGGCGTGGCGGTATTCAAACGCAAGCCGGCGCCCCCGCCGATCTCGCTGCCGGCGCCGCCGATTTCGCTGCAGCAACCGCACGTGCGCGGGTCTCGGCCTTTCGCAGGAAGAATCGAGCGGGAGGACGCGCCCGCATCGGCGCCCGGACCCGATGCGAACCGCGCATCCGAGTCCGACGCGCGTGCGTTTGTTGCGCCGGCGGAAACAGGCCCGGAGCAAAAAAGCCCGGAGCAGAAAAGCCCGGAGCAAAAAAGCATCGGCACCGGGCATGGCCGCGTGCAGACTTCGCACGCGCGCTACGTCAAGTTCGAGCGCGAATCGAATACGCCGAACGAGGTCGTGGCCGTGCGCTATGACACGCAGGCAAAGCTGATCGCACAAGGCGTCATACCGCAGCCGATGCGTGCGCCGAATCCGTTTCCGGCGCATTTCGCCGCCGACCCTGACATTCGCTGAAGCGACACGAGGGAGGGACTCGGCAACGCCGAGATCCCTTAGCAACACGGTGACGACAAACGCATGCAATCGGAATTCATCCGCGCTGCAGGTGCGGTGCGCTCTTGCGTTTGCGGTGCCGATCACAGCGGCGGCGATGAAGCTTCCGGCAGGCAGCGTCGCGTATACTGCCGCGGCCATGGGAGTCGAATCCTCAGACGAAGATTTGATGCTGCTTTTCGCGGGCGGCGACGCTGGCGCTTTCGACATTTTGTACGAGCGCCACCGCGGCGGCGTATTCCGCTATCTGCTGCGTCAGTGCAATGATCGCGCAGCGGTGGAAGAGTTATATCAGGACCTCTGGATGAATTTAATTCAGGCGCGCGGCCGCTACCGGGTCGAGGCGAAATTCGCTACGTATCTCTACACGCTGGCGCACAATCGATTGATGGATCACTTTCGCAAGCAGCGCGGGTTGCACACCGTTACGCTCGATGACGAAGATGGTGAGCCGCTCGAGCTTGCGGCGAGCGCCGCCACACAACCGGATCGAGTAGCCGAATCGCATCAGCAAGCGGGGCACTTCTTGCGTTTGCTGGATGCGTTGCCGCGAGCGCAACGCGAGGTTTTTCTGCTGCACGAAGAGAGCGGACTCGGCATCGATGAGATCGCGCAAACCATCGGCGCCGATCGCGAAGCGGTGAAGAGCCGATTGCGCTATGCGCTCGGTAAATTGCGCGACGGCATGAAGGACTATTTGTGAGCGACGATACCGACCGCGAGCTCGACGCGCTGCTAGCGGAGATCGCATCGCTCAAGCTGCGCGCGTCGGCCGTCGAACAGCCGCCAGCGCATCTGGATGACGCCATCCGCGCCGCTGCGCGACGCGCAGCGCACGTTCGCCCCCGGCTTGCAGGTTCGCTGTTCAACGCGCGCTGGCGCATCCCATTATCGGTCGCCGCGGTGGTTGTAGTCAGCGCGACTTTAACGTTGATGGTCGCCGAGCGCCATTCGCCCGCCCCGATGGCGATCCCGCCTGTTGCCGTCAACCAGCCAGCGCCTGCTATTGCGCCTGAACCCGCGCGCAACAGCGCGCCGGATGAATCGGCGGCGCTGGAACGCAAATCGGTGCGACGCGAGGCCGCACCGCCGCTTGCTGCTGAATCGACCACGGTTGCGCCGCAGTTGAGGCGCAAGGAGAGCGAGGCGAGCTCGGCAGGGGCGCCGCCCAGTAGCAACGTTGCGCCGGCAACGGCTGCGCCGCGGCAAACGTTTAGCGGGCCCCCGGCCAGCAAAACGGCGGCCCCGCAGGATCCGGCGCCGACGCAAACATTTACTCCAGCGCCGCCGTCCGCCGCGGATGCGGATGCGGATGCAGATGCGGGTGCGGGTGCGGACGCGAGCGCGGCAGCGTCATCGCCGCCGTCAAATCAGCCTACGAACTCGGCTCTAGCACCACCACCATCGTCGCCGTCGGCTACCGAAGCCGCCCGCGCATCGGAGCAACTGCGCGAAGATTCGAAATCGCACCTGCAAGCCGACGAAAGAGCAGCTGGCGACGAGCCAATCCGTGACTACGGCGTGGCTCAGTTGCGCGCACCGGCAATGCGATTGTCGCCCGAGTACGAGCGTCGCAAGCCCTCGATCGCAGCGGGCCGTGTGCAGCCGAATTCGGTTGCGCCGGGCCGCGCATTGGAAGCGTACGCCGCGGACTGGCAAGCCACCCCGCAGGTATGGCTCAAGCATATCGAAGGTCTGCAGAAAGCCGGGCTCATGGATGAAGCTCGCGCTAGTTTCGAAGGATTGCGCAAACGCTTCCCGGCATTCGTGCTGCCCGAGGGATTCGTCGTCCCGACGCGCTGATTAAGGCGCCAGGTTCGGCCCCGGCGGTGACTAAAGTTTCCCGCTTGCGCTCCGTTAATCGACGTACCGGCTGGGGACGCTGCGCAGGGCTCGATCGGCCGCTGCCGACTTCGATATTCGCTCGCATCTTCCGGCCACCGGCTCTGAAACGTAGCGCTTCCAGCCCCGCGCCATGGTGGTCACCGCAAACCCTCGCTTCGATGAGTTGAAAACCAGCGGCAAGCTGCCATCGCCCGCCGGTGTCGCGCTCGCCATTATCGAGTTGTGCCGCAAAGACGATGTGAGCATCGAGGAGATCGGCTATGCGGTACGAGCCGATCCGGCACTCTCGGGCCGCATCATCAAATTCGCCAATTCCGCCTTGCATGGGCCGCGGCGGGCAATCGTCTCGGTGCCCGAAGCGATTCAGTTGATCGGCATCAACACGGTACGCCAACTCGTGCTTGGCTTCTCGCTGCTGGGGCAGCATCGCAACGGCGCATGCGCGAAGTTCGATTACACGCGCTTCTGGTCACGCTCGCTCGCGGTGGCGATAGCGGCCAGCGCGGTGTGCATGCGCGTGCGCAGCGCGGCGCCGGAGGAAGCATTTACCTGTGGGCTACTGGCCGGCGTCGGTACGCTCGCGTTGGCGACGATCTACCCGGTCGAATATAGCGAGCTGGTCGCATCACCCGGCGGCAAATCGGTGTTTGAACTGAGCCGGCTCGAACAGGAGCGGTTCGCGACCGACCATAACGAGCTCGCCGCCGCGCTCCTACAGGATTGGCATTTGCCGAGATTGTTCGTGGTTTCGGTTTTTCACCACGAGGTCCCGGAGCGAGGGGGGCTGCCGGACGGCACTCGCGAGTTCATGGTCTGCAATCTTCTGCATCTGGCCGCTGCCATCGGTGACATGTGCGTCATCGCGGAGAGCGAGCGCAAGAGTTGCATCCCCGATTTGATCCTCGCCGCGGCCAGGGTCGGTATCGACGAGGCGGTCGTGTACAAGCTTTGGGATGAGGTCCGAAGCCAGTGGGGCGACTGGGGCAGAATTCTCGAGATCAAAACGCAGGACATGCGCAGTCTGGAAGATCTCCAGCGCGATAACACGCAAGTGCCGCTGCCTCAGGCGAAGGCGCAGGACCCGGCAGAGGGGCCGGTCGAATCGCTCACCGTGCTGGTGGTTGAAGACGATCGCTCCACGCTGCTGCTGATCGAGCATGTATTGAAGAGCGCCGGCCACATGGTGCATACCGCGCAAGATGGGCGCAGCGGACTCGCACTCGCCATGTCGTTGCGGCCGCAGATCATCATCTCGGATTGGATCATGCCGGGCCTGGACGGGGTATCGTTCTGCAAAGCATTGCGGCAAACGGAGGAAGGCCAGCAGATGTACTTCATCATTCTCTCCGCGCTGGAGCAGGATGATCAGCTGGTGGAAGCGTTCGAGTCCGGTGTCGATGACTATGTGACCAAGCCGTTCACCGCACGTGTGCTTGCTGCACGTTTGCGCGCCGGCCGCCGGGTGATCAAGCTGCAGGAACACGCACGGCGCGACAGCGAGAATCTGCGACGCTTCGCAGCCGAGCTGGCGGTGGCGAATCGGCGGTTGCAGCAGGCCGCGCTCACCGATCCGCTGACCGGGCTGCCGAATCGACGCTACGGCATGGAGCGGCTCGAGCAGGAATGGGCGGCCAGCACGCGCACGCTGCGGCCGCTGACCTGCATGGTGATCGACGTCGATCAATTCAAACAGGTGAACGACAATTTCGGCCATGACAGCGGTGACGTCGTCTTGCGCCACGTCGCCTCGGTGTTACGCAAGGAAGCGCGCACCGAAGATGTGATTTGCCGGCTGGGCGGCGAAGAGTTTCTGGTGATCTCACCCGACACGAGCTTAACCGCGGGGTTGAGTCTGGCTGAGCGTCTGCGTGTCGGTGTGGAACGCGCGCGTGCCTCGACCGGATCGAATACGCACAGCCCTACAGTGAGCATCGGCGTAGCGCAGCGCGACGCCAAGATGCTGCGCATGGATGAGTTGATCAAAACCGCCGACACCGCGCTATACGACGCGAAACGCGCAGGGCGCAACCGAGTCGCACCCGCCACCCCGAAGGCCGGTGTCGCGTCCTAGCCCGGATATTTCAGACGCCCGGAGCTCGACGGGTGCCTAGGTGCACGCGCGCGCGGGAAATCGAGCTTGGTACAGTTGTCTGGTCGGGCTGCTGTGCGCCAGCGTCGGAAATCGATCGCCACCCTCTCGCGTCTTGATGAAATATCCGGGCTAGCGACGCGCCCGGCAGCGCGCGACTCGCGCTGCTCGCACAACATCAATCGCGAACCTTCAACGCCAGCGTCATCCCATCGCCGATCGGCACGAGGCTGATGCGCACGCGCGTGTCCTTGTACAGGCGCTGATTGAATGCACGGATCGCGTTCGTGGTGGCGTCGTCTCTTGTTGGATCGGCCGGGCGTCCCGACCACAATGTATTGTCGATTGCGATCATGCCGCCGGTGCGCACCAGAGTCAGCGCGCGTTCGTAGTATCCCCAGTAGCTTTCTTTGTCGGCATCGATGAACGCAAAGTCGAATGTGCCGGTCTCGCCGTGCGCGATCATGCGGTCGAGCGTCTGCAGCGCCGGTGCGAGATAGAGATCGATCTTGTTGTCGACGCCGGCTTCGTGCCAGTATCGGCGTGCGATCGCGGTCCACTCTTCGCTGATGTCGCACGCAACGATGCGGCCTTCGGGCGGCAGCGCAAGTGCTACCACGAGCGAGCTGTAGCCGGTGAAGACGCCGATCTCGAGGCAGCGTTTGGGCCGCAACGCCTGCACCAGAAGCGACAACAACTGGCCCTGCTCGGGTGCAATCTGCATCATTGCCATCGGCAAGGTGGCGGTTTCCTCGCGCAGGCGCTGCAACAGCTTCGGCTCGCGAACCGACACCGACAGCAGATAGTCGTACACAGGATCAGGCAAGCCGAGCGTTCGATTGGACATATGCTGGGAGGGCGGATCGGTTGAAAATGCAGCGAGTACGACATGCTAACACCGGCGTTCACGACACATCATCGTGGCCGGCGGCGATCAACTCGCGAATGACAGCGCGATCGACCGGGCGATCAACGGCGAGCAACTGGGCGGACAACTGAAGGACCGATCCATGTGCCAATTGCTGGGAATGAACTGCAACGTTCCCACCGACATCTGCTTCTCGTTTACCGGTTTCCGTCAGCGCGGGGGAAACACCGATAGACATTCCGACGGCTGGGGCATCGCGTTTTTCGAAGGGCCAGGCTGCCGGATGTTTCTCGATGTATCGTCCGCGGTGGATTCGCCGGTAGCCGAGCTGGTGCGCAACTACCCGATCCGCTCGATGAACGTGATCGCGCATATCCGCAAAGCGACCAAGGGTGCGGTCAATCTCGAGAACACGCATCCGTTCGTGCGCGAGCTGTGGGGACGCTACTGGATCTTCGCGCATAACGGCACGCTCGAGGGCATGACCGCTCGCGCGTCGGGAAGCTATCGCTCGGTCGGCACAACCGACAGCGAGCAAGCGCTGTGCGACATCCTTGATCGCTTGCGCGGAGAGTTTCCCCACGGCATGCCGAGCCTGGCGGAATTCGTGGCGGTCTTGGCGGACATCACCAAGCAGATGCTGAGCCGCGGCAGTTTCAATTACCTGTTGTCCAATGGGGATTACTTATTTGCGCATTGTTCCGATCGGATGTCGTACGTCGTGCGGCAGGCGCCGTTTCCCACGGCGCATCTGGTCGACGATGACGTCGAAGTCGATTTCAGCCAAGTCACCACGCCGAACGATCGCGTTGCGATCATCGCGACCCTGCCCCTGACCGACAACGAAGAATGGACGCAACTGGTGCCGGGTGAGCTGTGCGTCTTCCGCGACGGATCGCGCGTTGGCTGATCGTCCCTCAGGCGTCAGGCGCCGGTGCTTGCATGCGCGCACCGACTCGGTCCAACTGCCAGACTGCGATGGCGTGTTGCCAGAATGCATGCAAGTCTGCTCGCTCGAGCCCAGGCAACACCGGCTGATGCAAAAATTTCAGCACGCGGCACAGCGTCGACACCGGTGTCGCAGCGTCGATCGGCTGCGCGCGGGTCTGCTTCGATAATTTCTGGTTCTGTCGATCGACTGCCACGGGCAGGTGCACGTAACGCGGCGTCGGCAGACCAAGCAGATGTTGCAGGTGGATCTGGCGCGCGCTCGATTCGAGCAAATCTGCACCGCGCACAACGTCGGTGATGGCTTGCTCGCCGTCATCGACGGCAGCGGCAAGATGGAAAGAATGGCTTCCGTCCGCCCGATATAGTACGAAGTCGCCCGATTCACGCTCGAGGTCGCGTATCTGTGGTCCCTGCAGAGCATCGTCGAGGCGAACATGCGCCCCACGCACATTCAGTCGCATTGCGTATGCGGAATTCGGCAATGCGACACGCGATCGGCAAGTGCCTGGGTAGATCGGTCCTTCGATGCCTGCGATCGCGGCTGCGGCGATTTCGCGCCGTGAGCAGACGCACGAATAAACCGGCGCGACTTCAGCGATCGCAAGCAGTGCAGCGCGATAAGCGTCCGTGCGATCGCTTTGATACAGCACGGCCCCGTCCCACATCATTCCTAGACTTTCCAGCGTGCGCAGAATGTCGTCGCTCGCGCCCGGGGCCACACGCAGAGGGTCGAGATCGTCGATGCGCACACGCCAAGTCCCGCCAAGCGTCTTCGCTTCGAGATAGCTGCCGAGCGCCGCGACCAGAGAACCGAAGTGCAGCGGACCGGAAGGCGTGGGCGCGAAACGCCCGCAGTATCGAGTCGACATGGAAATTAGGACAGCGCTACCGGGTTATTGTTACCGCGCCAGCGCGTCGTTGTCACGGCACCAGCGGGTTGTTGTCACCGCACCAGCGCGTCGTTGTCACCGCACCAGCGCGTCGTTGTCACCGCGGCGGCATCAAGCGCGCGCGCTTCGCCAGGTGTGGACGTAGAAAATCAAACTGGCAAACAACACAACGCTAAGCGCGACCTCGGCGAGTGCAAGCTTTTGCGAGAGACCCGAGTCGGACCACGCGCGCACCACGCCTTCGCAGAAATAGCCGAGCGAGAGCAACGATGCCCACTGATACGTGTAGACCCTGCCATGCAGCACGCCGAACAAGGGCACCAGCAGCGGCAGTGTCTTGAGCATCAGCATCGAGCCACCCGGGCGCATCGGCGCCCATACCGATTCCCACAAGATGCACAGGAAGATCAGCAGTACGAGACTCGTCGAGGCGAGGAGTCTCAGGTTATTGCGCGTCACGCGCCGCCCGCGTCAACGTCACCAGAGCGGCGCGCGCCTGCTCTGCAGTACGAACCGGATACGGCAGCGCAAATCGCAGCAGTGCCTCGTCGGCGCGCACATCGAAGCCGTCGCAATCGAATGCGACCATCGCCGCATGGCCGGCATCAACCGCATGTTGATGCACGCACAACACACGGATCGCATCTGCGTGATCGGCGTTCATGTGCTCGAGCACGGACGTCTCGATGGCGGGTACGTCGCCGGGATCGGCAAGATAGCCCTCGGCGTGCAGCCAATGCATGCTGCCGAAGCCTTCGATCGTACGGATGTGCGCAGGCTCGATTTGCCAGAACGCGAAGCCGCCGATCTCGAGATACTGCGCGTGCTGTGGAAACAGTCGCAGATATCGCGCTTGCAATGCCTGGTCCGCCTCGATGCGTTGCGCCTCACCGAGCAAGGTCGCACGGGCGCGCGATTGCAGATCAGGTCCTGACTCAGAGATCAAAAAACTCACGCGCGGATCCTGCTCGACGTTGTGCGTATGCTCGGCTAGATGGCTGATCAGCACGACGATGCGCCCGGTGTGATCGGTCGCGCAGGGCAGCGATGAGCCGTATGGAAATCCGGGGAATTTTTTCGAATGCGAAGACAACACGCCGCTGCGCGCAGTGCGCACCAGTTGGCGCACTTGCCGGCCAGGCTCGCCGATCGCGGTCATCGCGCCAGTTTCACGGCAGCTTCGGCCAGCCGTTTCCCCAGCGCAAAGCACAGCCGGCGTTCTTCGTCCGTGATCGGCAGGTTCGAATTCGCCCCCGCAACGTGCGATGCGCCGTACGGTGTGCCGCCGCTCGCGGTGGAGCTCAGATCCGGTTCGGTATAGGGCACGCCAACGATCAGCATGCCGTGATGGAGCAACGGCAGCATCATCGACAGCAAGGTCGATTCCTGCCCGCCATGCATGGTCGCCGTCGAGGTGAACACCGCGGCCGGTTTGCCCGACAACGTGCCTTTCAGCCAGAGGCCTGCGGTGCCATCGAGAAAGTACTTCATCGGCGCGGCCATGTTGCCGAAGCGAGTCGGACTGCCCAGTGCGATCCCCGCGCATTCCTCGAGATCTCGCAACTCGACGTACGGCGCGCCGTGACCGGGAATGCCCGGTTCGGTCGTCTCGCATACTGTCGATACTTTCGGCACGGTGCGCACACGGGCGCGCGCGCCGGGTACGCTCTCGACGCCGCGCGAGAGCGTTTGTGCCATGTCTTTGATGGCGCCGGTGTTGCTGTAATAGAGAACCAAGATGTCATGCATGCTGACGGCGAGGTGCTGAGAAGTGCGAGTCAGCCGACATTATAGGGACACCGCCGAAAATGACGCCGCGCAGTGCGCGAGCATGAATCGGCGGGCTGAGCCCTCGCCGCCGGCTACTGAGCTTCGCCGCGATATTCGAGGGCGCGATACTCGAGGGGCCGCGGCGCTTTCGCCAGAACTCTGGTGACGGCCGGCGTTAAGTACGCAAAACGGGTTTGCCATGCACGTACGACTTTATCTGCGTAGTCGCTACGCTTGCCCAGGCTGCCGTTGTAGCGCGCCAGTGCACGGTACAGATCGCCGCGTTCGATATCGAGGTAGTGGCGCAAAACGATGCAGCCATAACGTAGATTGGTGCGCAGGTTGAAGAGATTGTGCTCGCGGTTGCCGATCAGCGAAATCCAGAACGGCATCACCTGCATGTAGCCGCGCGCACCGACCGTCGATACGGCGAACTTGCGAAACTTGCTTTCCGTGTCGATCAAACCCAGGATCAGCTCGGGATCGAGACCGGCGCGCTTGGCTTCGTACTGGACGGTAATGAGAAAGTCGATGCGACTCTGCGAATCGGGAATACGTTTGGCCAGACGCCGGGACATCTCAGCCAACCAGAGCTCGCCTTCGTCCGGGGTGGCGAACACCAGCTTGGGCCGCGCGCGATCGGCGACCGATGAGTGCAGCGCGGCCTGCATGCTGGCCGCGAGCGGTTCGTACTGCTGATTGCCGGCGCTCGCGAGATTGGCTGCGAATCCCACTACAGCGGCTAACACGTAGCAAAGCAGTCGCTTGGAAATCAACTCTGGCATACGTCCTTTAAAAAACCCACTACGTCAGCCAGCGCCACCAGCTCCGACTTCTCGGCGGTGCGCGCCTGGTACTCGACCTGCCCTTGCTTCAATCCACGATCGCCGATCGTCAGCCGATGCGGAATGCCGATCAGCTCCAAATCGGCAAACATGACACCCGACCGTTCATCGCGATCGTCGAGCAGTACTTCGACGCCGGCCGCGCTGAGCTCGCCGTACAGCCGTTCTGCAGTGGCGCGGACTTCAGCGCTCTTGCTCCAGCCGATCGGTGCAATCGCGAGCTGAAACGGCGCCAACGGTTTTGGCCACACAATCCCGCGTGCATCGTGATTCTGCTCGATCGCAGCGCCGACGATGCGTGACACGCCGACGCCGTAACAGCCCATTTCCATCGGCAGGGTCTTGCCGGCTTCATCTAGAAACGTCGCGTTCATCGCTTCCGAATACTTCGTGCGCAGCTGAAAAATATGGCCGACTTCGATGCCTCGGCGCAGCGACAGCACACCGTGGCCATCAGGACTCGGATCGCCTTCGACCACGTTGCGGATGTCCGCATACGCGCTGGGCTCGGGCAGATCGCGGCCGAAATTGACGTCGACGAAGTGATAGCCGTCTTCGTTCGCACCGCACACGAAATTGCTCAACGCCTTCAAGGCACGGTCTGCGATCACCGGCAAATCTGTGCCGACGGGACCGACCGACCCGGGACCTGTCGTCAATCGAGCACGAATTTCCGCTTCGGTCCCGAAGCGGAATCCGCCCTGTTCGCCGAGCGCTTTGCCCACTTTGATTTCATTCATCATGTGATCGCCACGCAGCAGCAAGAGATATTCCCGGCCGCCGCCGGACACGACCATCAATGTCTTTACCGTCTGTTCGGGCGAAACCTTGAGGAACGCACACACTTCTTCGATCGTGTGCTGATTGGGGGTCGCGACTTTGCGCATCGCTCCTGCCGCAGGCGCGCGGGGCGAGGTCGGCTCGATCGCTTCGGCGAGCTCGATGTTGGCTGCGTAATCCGAATCCGGCGAGAACGCGATGGCATCTTCGCCGGAATCCGCCAGGACGTGAAACTCGTGCGAGCCGCTGCCCCCGATCGCCCCGGTGTCCGCCGCGACCGCGCGAAAACGAAGTCCCAGACGCTCGAAGATGCGCGTATAGGTCGCGTACATGTTGCGGTACTCGCGCGCGAGATCTGCGTAGTCGACGTGGAACGAGTAGCCGTCTTTCATCATGAATTCGCGTGCGCGCATCACGCCGAAGCGTGGCCGGATCTCGTCGCGGAACTTAGT